>NZ_AJXL01000047.1 GCF_000264055.1 Flavobacterium sp. ACAM 123
GAGAGCTTTTTTTTGTGCGGATAATAGGACTCAATCCTAAGGGAGCAGCTTTGATCTAAAAAGAAAAAGGAAGAACTTTACAAATCACCTAAGCAGCTATGATTTCTATCTATGATCATCTTAAATATATGCCTTCTGATTTTCTAGTAGATTACTTTGAAATAGCTGTTACCGTCAATTCTGAAAAAAACCAATATCTTTACTTCGAAGAAGAACCAAACCCCACCCTTATTGTAAACTCTTATGAAAGCTTACAATATTGTTATAAAATTTACAAGATGCATTATCTATTAATAGAAAGTAATAATTAATAACAGATGGATTTGATTGTTAACTAAATACTTTAGCAAAAAAAGCCTAATTTTAAATTAACAACAAAATAAATCTCCGGAACTCTGATAATCGGAGAACCGAAAATAATTTGCTCTAAAAACGAGAAATCAAATTATTACAAGAATGTACAACATACTCTATTAATCAATTATAATATTCCACGGGCTAAAAAACCACAAAGCCACTTGACAAACAATACACTACAAACTTTTTCAATGATAATTAGATTAAAATTATGCTTAAAATGTCGTACCTCTATTTACCTTAGAAGTGAAACATTCGCAAAGCACTATTACATGCTTAATAATTTTTCCATTCTTTAGGTGTTTTATCTGACAATGTGGACAAAATACCAATCACCATTTTCGCGATTGGATTTTCTTTCCCATCAATTAACATTTGTAATCCTTCTTTCTCCGCAATAACATTGCAACCGTTGGAGGTAATAAGGTTAATTGTACTTAAAATATCTCTAGCATTCTTTCCAAATCTGTCAATTGAATAGACATATAGTTCTGTGACAATGCCATTCTCAATTTCTAGCATTAACTTATTTCCTTCCGGTCTATCAGTAAATTTTAAATGACCACTGCTTAAATCTGTGTAGACTTTTGAATCTTCAACAGCATTTTCAGGACTTGATATTATATCTTCAATTTCGCCAACAATTTTATAAACTGCTCTCATTTATATTCAGTATTAAATTTAATACAAATATATTAAATAAGACAAAATTATAATGCTTTGCAAAGCGATTTTATTGTTGTTTTTAATCAAAATAAATAGAAATAGCGCTGCGTAGAACTAAACAATATTCTACTCTATCACAAGGAGTTAAACATTCGTTAAGAAAGTTTTTTTTGTTGGAAATTTAGCTGTTATATTGCAGTAAACGTTAGCTCGGTTATGCGATTATCAGGCCTATAATCGCACCAAGAATCATTAATCGTATTAATAAATATCTAACTAGCTGTTAAGCATTAATAAACAATAATTACTTTTTTATTATTTTAAACTATTGTAATAAATGATTCCTACTGAAAAAAAACTAAAATGGTTCGGACAACTCCTAAAAAAAAACTCAACTATCTAATAATAAGATAATTGAGTTGTTTAATGTGCGGATAATAGGACTCGAACCTACACGCCTTGCGGCACCAGATCCTAAGTCTGGCATGTCTACCAATTTCACCATATCCGCGTAATTGTGGGTGCAAATATAGTTATATCTTCCAACATTCAAAGCAATTTTTGAAAAAAATTTTTCATTCTATTTTTTGTACTTTTGAAGGACTAAAAATAATGGAATAAATGGAAAATATAAAGTCATACGTACAAGAAAATAAAGACCGTTTTATCAACGAGTTAATCGAGTTATTAAAAATGCCTTCGGTAAGTGCTGATGCAGCCTACTCGCAAGATGTAATTGAAACTTCCGAAGTAGTAAGGCTAAGCCTGGAGAAAGCAGGATGTGATTTCGTAGAAATCTGTGAAACTGACGGTTACCCTATTGTTTATGGGGAGAAAATAATTGATAAAAACTTGCCAACGGTATTAGTTTACGGTCATTATGATGTACAACCGGCAGATCCAATGGAACTTTGGACTTCTCCCCCATTTGAACCGGTGATTAAAACTACTGATATTCATCCTGACGGAGCCATTTTTGCACGTGGTGCTTGTGACGACAAAGGTCAAATGTACATGCATGTGAAAGCATTCGAATACATGATCCAAAGCAATACTTTGCCTTGTAACGTGAAATTCATGATTGAAGGAGAAGAAGAAGTAGGAAGTGTCAACCTGAAAACCTTCGTTGAAAACAATACCGAAAAACTTAAAAATGATGTGATCTTAATTTCAGATACTGGAATGATTTCTAATCAACAGCCTTCTATTACAACCGGTCTTCGCGGGCTAAGTTATGTCGAAGTGGAAGTTACAGGCCCAAACCGTGATTTACATTCCGGCTTATATGGTGGTGCAGTTGCCAATCCAATTAATATTTTGGCAAAAATGATTGCTTCGCTTCATGACGAAAACAATCACATTACCATTCCTGGTTTTTATGACAATGTCGAAGAATTATCTCTTGAGGAGAGAGCCGAAATGGCAAAAGCTCCTTTTAGCTTAGAAAACTATAAAAAAGCGCTCGACCTAAAAGACGTTTACGGCGAAAAAGGGTATGTGACTAACGAAAGAAACTCCATTCGTCCCACATTAGACGTGAACGGAATATGGGGCGGTTACACTGGCGCCGGGGCAAAAACGGTTATCGCAAGTCAAGCGTTCGCTAAAATCTCCATGCGTTTAGTACCCAACCAAGAATGGGAACAGATCACTGAATTGTTCACGAAGCATTTCATGAGTATCGCTCCTGATTCGGTGACTGTAAAAGTGACTCCGCATCATGGAGGTCAGGGCTATGTAACCCCTATTGACAGCATTGGTTACAAGGCTGCTAATATGGCATATACGGAGACTTTTGGTGTTCCGGCGATTCCTGTTCGTTCTGGTGGAAGTATTCCTATCGTCGCTTTATTCGAAAAAGAATTAAAAAGCAAAACCATCCTAATGGGCTTTGGTTTAGACAGCGATGCCATTCACTCGCCAAACGAGCATTTCGGAATCTTCAATTACCTTAAAGGAATCGAAACTATCCCGTTGTTTTACAAATATTTTGTAGAACTATCAAAGTAATATTTCATAGATACCGTAAGTTCGAGTTTTTTTGAGAAGAGAAACAGAACAAAAAAGTATCAATAACACTTTTAAAAATAAATAGTCCGCTCTAATTGAGCGGATTTTTTTTGGGCGTTTCCTCGTTGTACTACGATCTATTCCGACCCAAACGCCCGTTCTACAACAAGGTCAGGCTATCCGCTACAATCTTATTTGTAAAAACAAATAAGGATTTCCACTACTATCCTTAACGCAACTTCCTACTAAACAACTATTTTACACTAAAAAATTGTTTATTCGAAATATTACTCTACATTTGTAGAGCTAAGTCTTTTTTTGTAGAACACAAACAGATGAAAAAACCAATTGTCCTTCTAATATGTATCCTAAGTCTGTTATCCTGCAACGTAAAACGCAGTAATCAAACTGTAGAATAAAAAAGAGAAGGCCTTTGGATAGAAAGATATTCCATAGATAGTGCCCATTATAAATCTATTGGGAAATATAATAATAATAATCCCGAAAAAAAATGGCGTTATTATTTAAATGACAAGTTAATCAAGAAAGAAAAGTACCGTTCGAAAGGTTGCAAAACCAAGTTCTATCATCAAAATAGAAGAACCCAAGCAAAAGGGAGAACCAAAATAGAAGAAGAAAAACAACTTCATTGGTATTATTCTGGAACTTGGAAATATTATGACAACAAAGGCAAATTAAAGACGAGGCGCGAGTATCGTAAAGGAGATTTAATCTCTGAAGAAAACAATAAAAAAAAATAAAAATCAGTATTCCATTTATCGAAAGTAAAAATACTAAAACAACTAAAAATGCAACAGCTTACTAACGCCGAAGAACAACTAATGGAACACCTCTGGAAACTAGAGAAAGCCTTTATGAAGGATCTACTCGAAGCATTTCCCGAACCCAAACCCAAGACAACTACCGTGGCGACCTTATTAAAAAGGATGATAGACAAAGATTTTGTGGCCTACACCGAGTTTGGAAACTCTAGAGAGTATTACCCTTTAGTACCCAAGACAGCGTATTTCTCTAAACACGTTAACGGATTGATAAAGAATTTCTTTAACGATTCTGCTTCACAGTTTGCTTCCTTCTTTACTAATGAGACCAATCTTTCTGAAAAGCAACTAGAAGAACTCAAAAAAATAGTAGATAACGCCATTCAAAAAAAGAAAACATGATAGACTTCCTCCTTAAATCAACCGTTTCATTGTTTGTTCTTTTATCCGTATACCATCTAGCATTGGAGAAAGAAAAAATGCACCAGTTCAATAGGTTTTACCTCTTGTTTAGTCTCATGTTTTCATTCACGATTCCGTTTATCACCATCGAAGTAATTCAGGAAATAGCCGCTCCGCTGCTAAAACAAAACGGCATTAAAATAGAAGCAGGAACTATGGCTGTTGTACACGCAAAAACTAATTATGGCTTAGTCGCCATCTGGACTATCTATACTGTGACAACCTCCATATTATTATTTCGCTTTTTCAGCAACATTCGCAAATTGAGCTTAAAAGCAAAATCAAATCCTATTGTTAATTATGAAAATTCGCATCTGGTTTTATTAGAAGAAAAAACCTTGCCTTATACTTTCTTGAACACCATTTTTATTAACAAAGCAGCGTATCACACTAGAAAAATTGAAAAAGAATTATACACTCACGAATTAATACATGTAACCCAAAAACATACGCTAGACGTGTTGTTTATCGAGCTGCTAAAAGTATTCTTTTGGTTCAATCCTATTTTCATTTTTTATAAAAAAGCAATCCAACTCAATCACGAATTCCTTGCTGACGAGAAAGTAGTGAAAGCACACCATAATGTTCCCTTTTACCAGAATTTACTAATTTCTAAGGCAAACGCGAGCTCAACGTATTACTTGGCCAGTAATTTAAACTATTCAGTAACTAAAAAACGATTAATTATGATGACTAAAACGACATCCGCATCGAGAGCGCTGCTCAAAAAAACAGTATTAGTACCCATACTGTCCGGACTTATTTTCTTCGTATGCGTAAAAACAGTAGCCCAAGAACAAAAAGTAGTAAAGGCTGAACAGACGAAGACTCAACTTACCGGAATGGAGAAGTATTTTGAAAATACTATTTTCAAAATCAAGGATGAAAAAGGAACGATTGTAGCCGAAAAGAAATTCAACCAACTTAACGATCAACAGACGAGAAATGTTCCACCTCCTCCACCTCCAGCAACAAGCAAGCAGGATAAAAATCTCAAAGAAGCAAAAGGCCCTAAGTCGGTTGAATTGAGTATTTACAAAAAGGAAAACAAGAAGGCTTACAACGTTCAGGATACTAAAACCAAACCTACTTTTCCTGGAGGGATGTCTAAATTTTACGAATTTGTAGGCGCAAATTTCAAAATTTCAAAAGAAGTAACAGACAACAAAATAAAAGGAAATCTATATGTTACTTTTATTGTAGAAAAAAACGGCTCACTTTCTGAATTAAAGATTTTAAAAGATATAGGATATGGAACTGGAGAGGAAGCTATTCGTGTCTTAAAATTATCTCCCAATTGGATTCCAGGGACCGTTGATGGTAAACCGGTTAGAGTAGAATATAGTTTACCTATTCAGATTCAAACGAAAAAATAAATTTTAAAACAATAAATCCGCTTCTTTAAGAAGCGGATCTATCTTACTACAAACTAAAAACTATTATCTACTTCGTGTTATCCGGCTTATAACCATAATAAGTCATCGCCTGTTCTTTAAAAACAACACCATATTCTTCTAACTCTTTTAATATTGGTTGATACACTTCTTTACGAATAGGAAGTTGCACTCCGGGCGTGGTAATCTTTCCATTTAATATAAGTAAGGTTGCCATTGCAACTGGTAAACCGACTGTTTTTGCCATCGCAGTGTAGGTCTGGTCTTCCCCAATACAAACCATTTTAGCATCGATTTGTTTTTTAACTCCATCTAATTCGTAACCGAATTTATGATACATCACTATCATATCCTTATCGTCCGGTTCCAACGTCCACTTATCAATTAGTATTTTTTCTAATATCTGCGCTGGTGTCGCATTTTTAAGACCAACTATTTTTGTACTACTGAATAAATCTAATTCTAACAGTTTATCCCACATAATATCATCCTGATCAATCTTTAAAATCAAGCGGGTCTTAATTTCAACCGAATCTGTTGGGTGATACGGCAAGAACGAATTAACAAATTGGCGGTAGCTCATATTTTCAGAGTCTTCCATCACATAACCGTCATCCGTCATTCCCAGTTGAACAAACATATTCCACGCCTTTGAAAAACCGACACGACGCACTGTACCTCTATATAAAGTCAATACGTCATCTAAACCATAAACACTTCTGTATTTCAATGAATCTCTATTAGAATAAGCCTCAAAGCGACCGTACTCTTCTACTTCAAGAAATTCTGTTCTTCTAAATAAATTGCAATACGGTATATACTTGTACGTTCCTTCCTGAATAAATTTAGCCGTCCCCCCTTGTCCAGCAAGTACCACATTACGAGGCGCCCAAGTGAACTTATAATTCCAACGATTTGTATCTGACTCCGGGGCAACAAGACCCCCACAAAAGGATTCGAATAAAAGCATTTTTCCGCCTTTATCACTTATTTCATCAATGACTTTCATGGCACTCATGTGATCAACTCCGGGATCCAAACCAATCTCATTCATGAAAATCAAATTGCGTTCTTTTACAGCTTCGTCCAATTCTTGCATGGCATCGCTAACATAAGAAGCGGTAACCAAGTTTTTTTTATAAACAACACAGTCTCTTGCTACCTCAATATGCAAATGAGCTGGCAACATCGAAATAACGATATCTGCTTTTTCAATCGCTTCTTTTCTTTGACTCGCATCAAAAATATCTAAAGCGATTGCAGTGGCATTAGGATGATTGTTCGTTTTCTTTTGGGCTAAAGGCAATGATAAATCACCTATAACGAGGTGTAAGTTCTCCTTTTCTGATTTGTTTAAAAGATATTGTATCAACGAGGATGCTGATCGACCTGCACCAATAATTAAAATGATTCTCATAGTGTGTGTAAATATAACACAAATGTATGTAATTGTTGTATTTATAACAAATGCTAGCTGTTAAAACTACACCGTCTTTTCAACAAAACAAAAAGACAAACTCAATTCTTTTTTTAACGAAAAAGACTCAAACTATTCATCAAAAAATCTTTTATTTTGGGTCGATAAGGAATACTTTTACATGGATAAAAATACTCATAATGAATAAGAAATTAATTTCCACGGGAGCGCTTTTTGGCATAATCGCCATAATATTAGGTGCTTTTGGCGCGCATGCCCTAAAAAAAGTACTACTACCCGAACAACTAATTACATTTGAAACCGGCGTACGCTATCAAATGTACCACGCTTTGTTTTTAATCCTTATCGCACTACTGACAGACCTAAGTGAAAAAGCAAAAAAAGCTATCTATTATTTAGTGGTTTTTGGTGTCATTTTATTTTCTCTATCCATTTATTTATTGGCCACAAACAATTTAACTTCCTTTGACTTCAAAGCAATTGGTTTTGTAACTCCTATCGGCGGACTACTGCTTATAGTGGCTTGGGGCATATTATTTTTGAACTTTTTAAAGAAAAAGACAACAAAATAAGGATAATTAAATGGTATATAAAATATTAGCTCTACTTTTGCTTTCGAATAATTTAACTACACAATACATAATTTTATGAATAATAACATACCGTTTACGCAATCGATTTCGTTGAAAGACTTAGGAATCGAAAACGCAAAGATTCATTATCAATTATCAGCCAACGAATTACATGACATGACAATAGCGTCAGGCCAAGGAATCGAAACTTCGACTGGTGCATTAGCTATTAACACCGGAGAATACACAGGACGTTCGCCTTTAGATCGATTTATCGTTAAAGACAGTATTACTGAAGATCAAATTTGGTGGGGGAAAGTGAATATTCCTTTTGATCCTGCTGCTTTTCAAGCATTGTACACAAAAGTGACTTCTTACTTATCTAAAAAAGAAGTATTCGTGAGAGACTCTTATGTATGCGCTGATCCTAATTACAGATTAAATGTTCGCGTTGTTACAGAAACGCCTTGGGCAAATTTATTTTGCTACAACATGTTTTTGAGACCCAATCAAAAAGAACTGGAAGACTTCACTCCGGAGTGGACTTTACTTTGTGTTCCAAGTTTCATGGCAGACCCTGCAATTGACGGTACACGCCAAAGCAATTTTGCCATATTAGATTTTACAAGAAAAATTGCACTTGTAGGTGGTACAGGATATACTGGTGAAATGAAAAAAGGAATTTTTTCAGCATTAAATTTCATTTTGCCTGTCAACAAGAATGCATTGCCGATGCATTGTAGTGCTAACGTTGGAGATAAAGAAGACACAGCCATTTTCTTTGGTTTGTCAGGAACTGGAAAAACAACTTTATCGGCAGATCCAAAAAGAAAATTGATTGGTGACGATGAGCATGGATGGACTAGTGAAAATACTGTTTTCAATTTTGAAGGTGGATGTTATGCCAAAGTAATCAATCTCTCTGAAGAAAGCGAACCAGATATCTTTAGAGCAATTAAAAAAGGAGCCATATTAGAAAATGTAATTTTTAAAGAGGGTACAAACGAAGTTGACTTTGAAGATGTCTCCATAACACCAAATACAAGAGTTAGTTATCCAATATACCATATTGATAACATTCAACCGAGTTCTATTGGTGAAAACCCTAAAAACATATTTTTTCTTACTGCAGATTCATTTGGAATCTTGCCTCCAATTTCAAGATTAACACCTGGTCAAGCTGCATACCACTTTATCTCTGGTTATACTGCAAAAGTTGCTGGAACCGAAGCTGGGGTTACAGAGCCACAACCTAATTTCTCTGCTTGTTTTGGGGCGCCATTTATGCCACTTCACCCAACAAGATACGCTGAAATGCTGAGTAAAAAAATCAAAGAAGCAGATGTAAAAGTGTGGTTAATCAACACGGGATGGACTGGTGGGGCTTACGGAACAGGTAGCCGAATGAAATTAAAATACACACGTGCCATGATTACTGCAGCTTTAAACGGAGAATTAGACGCGGTAGAATATAAAGACCATGCTGTTTTCGGACTTGCTATACCTCAATCGTGTCCTGATGTCCCTAGTGATATATTAAATCCTAGCAAAACATGGAAAGATGCCGCATTATATGACCAAAAAGCAATAGAATTAGCTCAAAACTTTAAAGCTAATTTTGCCAAATTTGAAGAATTTGCAAACCCTGAAATAATGGCGGGCGCACCTAACGCATAAGTTAATTATAATTCAAAAAGAAAAGAGCTGTTCCAATAGGGCAGCTCTTTTTGATTTTAATAACCTCCTACAAATTTATTAATCGAGGACTTATAATCGTATTGATTTCTAATCGCTAAACTTTAAATCACCTCATCTGACTGAAAGCGAACTTAATGAATCAATCACGACGATATAGTTTTTACTCTTATTAACTTTTTTACACACAATGTTTTACGAATACCGAGACGATTTGGACTAAAACATAAATTCGTTTAATATTACATAAAACTCAAGATCTCTTTTTTATAAATATCATACTCCCCTTGAAGGATTAAACCGTTATCAAGTAGTTTCTTATAGTTCTGTAATTTCTCGAAAAGTTCATCTTGAGATAATACCGCTAATCCATTTTCTTTCAAAATATCAGATGGAGTGTCAAGAGCATCGTTTTTAATAGTGTAAGGTGGCGGAGTGATAGGCATTATTTCAGTAAAGCTGGTCACTTCTTCTGTTTCGACTACTTCAATAATCTCAAATTCCTCCGTAGAATCAACTGAAAAATCTTCCATAACCGTCGCATTTGAACCTCCGACATTTTTCAGAATATCCAACTGCTCCTTAGCATAAGTATAGATTTTTCTAGCTTGAATTTTCGGGATATAATCTATAGAAACGGTCATATCTGTCTTGGTCGAAAAAGAAAACTCCGATCCCAAGATGTTTTCTTTGACAAAAGCACCTTCAATTTGATCCCAAGTATAATCTATAAAATCCATAGAAAGACCCAGATTTTTAGGTTGACAAATTATAATTCGTTTGTTTGTCATAACAATACTATCTGGAAAAACGGTGAGCGCTGGTTTCTTCTGAACTGCTATATAACCAATTTCTTCATTTTTCATCAACAGATCATTCAGCTTTGAAGTGACTTTTTCAATGGCTTTAGGATCTTGTTCTTCGTTTAAAAATTTCTTAATCTGTTCTTTCATGTTATTTATTTCAAAATCTCTTATTCCCTACTGAACACTCTGCCTTACTAAATTCAAATACGTCATCCCTTAAAAAGCCGTGCGCGAATTGATTAGCAAAAGTAATACCTAATTTCATAATTTTGAGATTTCATTTTGAATTTTCTTTATTAAATTTTTGAATACTAATTCATACGAATGATCTATCAATTCTTTGACCAATATATCCGGAACATCTTGATTTACAGAAACGCTATTCCAATGCTTTTTACTCGCATGAAAACCCGGTACAATTCCCTCATATAGTATCCGTAATTCCTGTGCACGCTCAGGATCGCATTTTAAATTTACAACAGGCTCTCCATTTTCCCACTGCTTAAGCGAGGATAAAGCATATACTTTCCCTCCCACTTTAAATACTAAAGCATCATCGTTAAAAGGAAAATGCTCTGTCACTCCTTTTTTTGCCAGGCAATAATCATAATAGGCTTCTAAATTCATTCCCTCGAAATTATTTATTTACAACCGCATATAAAACGGGCTTACTGGGACTAGCGTCATTTTCAAAAGAAGCAATTTGCAGGTTCAGTAAATAACTACCGTCTGGAATCTCGACTGGAACATAAATCATTTCAGTAATCGTAGCCTCTAATCGTGCATCCGGATTTAAATTATTCACGTCAGTGACATTCCAAAAGGCTTTGTGTGCTAAAAGTTTTCCTTCGTCCTTTTCTTTATCTACACTTGGCAAATCAATCAGCAAATGTTGTATTCCGCTCTCGCGAAGATACAATGCTGCGTCTTCAGCCAGAAAAGGAGGATCCGTATGGGAATATTTTCTGGATAATTTATCCAAATCGTTTGGCAACGTCCGTATCACAATTGCTTCAGGGAATTTCCCCTCTAAAGTACGAACAAGCGCCTCTTTGGTTACAATAAAATCTCCATGCTGGTCTTCCAGTTCTATCGAGACCAGTTCAGCAGTAAAGAAAAATTGTTTCAAGGATTGGTTGACACTATAAAAATCGCGTGTGATATGACCCAGACATTCCGTGTGGGTTCCATGTCCATGGGGATTAAAAATAATAGTATTGAAATTAGTAGATGACATCCCAGAAGATACCTTACCAACCCACTCCCCAAAACGAACAGGTTCAATTTCCGGCTTTTCAACATACCAGGCAATTGGATTTGCATCTGTGTTTGATAGAGGAATTGAAATATCAATAGGTTTTGATAAGTCCACTTGAAAATTGTCTATAGTTGCTATCATAGTTTTTAACCGCAAAGGGCACAAAGGTTTACGCAAAGTTCGCAATAAATTACTAAAGGTTATTTGCAATTCGTTTTATTCCATATTTTATTAAGACAACATTAAAATTGATTAGTAAACCTCATTTACAATTAGTCAATTTCAACTACGTCAATAATTGAGCAAAATGAATATCGATTAATACTTCTACTGATTTTATTTCCAAAATCAATTTGTTCTCAACAATAATATCTATGCTGCACCCAATATCTAACTTAACCTCTTCATAAACCAAAGGCAGTGGCTTTTGTTTTTCAACGTCTACACCAGATTTTTTCAGTTCACACTACAAACATTCTTCATGGGCACTTTCTAAAAGCCCAGAACCAAGTGCTCTGTGCCCTTTTAAAGCACAATCAAACACAAGTTTCGATAATTCATTTTCAGTTATAAATAAAACTTTGTGAACCTTGCGCAAATCTTCGCCTACGTTGCGGTTAAGTTATTATTCCAAATTTACCCAAAATAGATCAGATGCTATCCCATCCGTCAGAAACTTTCCTTTTTTAGTGGGTTTTAGAATACCATTCTCTACAAAAAGCAACTTATCATCCATAAATTTTTGAGCTTGTTTATGGAGGTAGTCCATATACGTCTGACCAAATTCAGTTTGAATTCTGTCTAACGAAACTCCCCAAATGGTTCGCAAGCCTGTCATAATATATTCGTTATAACGGTCGGCTTCTGATAGGGTTTCTATTTCATTTGGCAACTTCTCCTCTTGAATCGATTTCAAATAAATGATGTTGTTCGACACATTCCAACTTCTCGAAATTCCATCATAGCTATGCGCTGAAGGCCCAATACCCATATATTTTTTTCCCAACCAATAGGCGGAGTTGTTTTTTGAAAAGTAATTCTCTTTACCGAAATTTGATAATTCATAATGAACAAACCCTTTTGAAACCAGTGTCTCAACCAAAATCATAAAATGTTCCTGAGCCACGTCGTCTTTTGGCGCTTCCATTTTTCCGGTTTGAATCATTTTACTCATGGCCGTTTTAGGCTCGACCGTCAAAGCATAACTCGAGATGTGTGGCACCCCAAAAGAAAGGGCCTTTTCGATGTTCTGCTTCCATTTTTCATTGCTCATCCCAGGAACTCCATAAATCAGATCAAGTGAAATATTATCAAAATACTTAATCGCTTCTTCTAAACATTTTTGGGCTTCTACCGAATTATGCGCCCGATTCATCATCTTTAAATCATCTTCGACGAACGATTGAATCCCGATACTCAAGCGGTTGATTTTACTTTTTGACAATTCTAATATTCGTTCACCGGACAAATCATCCGGATTGGCTTCGAGCGTGATTTCTGGGTTTTCTCCCACCTCATGATTCTCATAAACCGCATCAATCAGAAAATTAATTTCTTCTGAAGTCAATACCGAAGGCGTTCCGCCACCAAAATAAATAGTTTCTATTGTGTCGTTTTGAAATTCGTTTTTGCGCATTTGAATTTCTTTGGCCAAAGCCAAAACCATCTCCTCTTTCCTATTCATCGAAGTCGAGAAATGAAAGTCACAATAATGACAGGCTTGTTTGCAAAAAGGGATATGTATGTAGATTCCACTCATAATTAGTATTCAATGTTCAGTTTATTAGTATTCAGCCGTAAAAAAATGTTCAGATGTATCTGCTAATTGCTTTTTGTGACTCCAAACTATTCAGGGCTTAAAATCATATAATTATTAAGCTTTCCTATTTCTAAGCTCTCTGAAATAAATTGGTTATAAATTGGTTCTGAAATATACATACAAGACAAAGCAAATTCTAAACAAACTTGTGTTTCTGAGTTTTCTCCGTCAGAATCAGTTAATTTACTATAAAAATGTTTTGGGTAAATTCTTTTTCTATATGCTTCAGTCATTGTGACTGGAACACTTCTAGATGATAGCCAAATCTGATCCGTTAACGAATAGGTTTCCTCTTTTGGAAATGCTTTTGTAATTTCAAAAATCTTCATTGCTAATGCAAATGATTTCTTGTAAGCTAATAAATTTTGAAATCTCATAATTACATTTATAAACTGATTACTGCTTTTTTAACGAGTTCGACTGACCACTAAAAATCTGAATACTGATCACTTCTTCACTCTCTCTTCATTCTGTTTCACAAAAGCATCCCAGCCCGTGTAGCTTTTCGTTCCAACTACCTTTCCTGAATTGAAAAAATGACAAACAGCAGCCGCTAATCCATCAGTACTATCGAGGTTTTTTGGTAATTCTTTTAGCCCTAAAAGTTGTTGTAGCATCTTGGCCACTTGTTCCTTAGTAGCATTTCCATTTCCGGTAATGGCCATTTTTATTTTCTTAGGTTCGTATTCAGTAATGGGAATGTCTCTCGAAAGTGCTGCAGCCATAGCCACACCTTGCGCCCGTCCCAATTTCAACATCGACTGAACATTTTTCCCAAAGAAAGGGGCTTCAATAGCAACCTCATCTGGATTATGGGTATCGATTAGCTCAATGGTGCGCTCAAAAATGAGTTTCAACTTCTGATAATGGTTGTCGTACTTGGATAACTGTAACTCATTGAGTTGCATAAATTCCATTTTTTTATTGATAACTCGTATCAATCCAAACCCCATTATGGTTGTTCCGGGGTCAATTCCTAATATGATGCGTTCGTTTGCCATTTCTATTTTGGTACGTTTTTATTGCCACGAAGGCACAGCGACAAAGCGCTTTTTTGCTACGCTTAAACTTGTAAAATCAATTTAAAATCTTAGCGTAGCTTTGCGGAATATTTTATTTTCATTACAAAGAGTCACACAAAACAGCCTCAGAGATGCGCAAAACTAATTTAAAATCTTTGCGACACTTTGCTTTCTCTTTGTGAATCTATTTGGAATAAATTTTTCATTACACATAAACTTTGCAAATCTTTGCGAAAATAGTATTTTCACAATAGTTTTCTTTTCTTTACCATCATGATTTTGATTCCGCACAAAATTAAGCAATTCCGCACAGTTCTAATCAAACTTTTGATTGTAGAAACTGTCTTTTATTTTATTCACAAGCAATTGGCAAATAGCGATACCTTCGATTGAGAGAAGTGTATTTTTTTAATCAAGAAAAATCAATCGGTTAACAGACTAGTTTTGATGCTGCTCTTGCCTGTCTTGAATCCTTTTTTCGAAATTAAAAAATAGCAGAATCTAATAGTTTAGAACTTGTCGTTTCTTATAAATAACTAAGAGTGATACTTAAATTAATCTCATTGAATCTATTGTAACATTTTAAGAAATAATATACCTATTATAACGAACAAAACATTTTCACATCATGAAAAATTTAAAAAAATTCGGCACTATACCATTAGGGATAATTTTTATAATAGTTGGAATTTCCGCTTTTAAAGAAGATGACATTTTTAAAAAAATATTCCTATTTGCAGGAATTATAATTCTACTAATAAGACTATTGGTATTTATTACTGATTCTTTCAAAAACATCAATAAAGCTAAAGACGCCTAGTATTATTATTCCATAAATCGCGCAGACTTAAACCATTTTGAGGTTTATTAAAATTTGATAATTGAATCTATAGCTCTTTAAGTTACATTTTTCAGGCCTGCTGTGTCCATTAGGATACCAAAATGAATTTCATTTTCTTTGTCTCAATGATTTCGATTCCTCACAAAACTAAGCAATTCCTCGTACTTCTAATCAAACTTTTGATTGTAGGGGCTGCCTTTTATTTTATTTACAATCAACTGGCGAATAGCGATGCCCTCGATTGGGAGAAGTTCATTATTTTGTTCAAGAAAAATCAGTCGGTTCCCGGAATTATTTTCATTCTGCTATTAAGCGTCTTGAATCATTTTTTCGAAATTTTAAAATGGCAGAATCTAGTTTCTTTCCTCTATAAAATCCCTAAAGAAGAAGCAACAAGACAAGTTCTCGCTGCCTTGACAGCAGGAGTATTTACTCCAAATGGTATTGGGGAATATGCAGGCAAAGCCATGTTCTTTGATAAATCAGCTACCAAAAAAGTGTTGTTTTTAAACTTGATTTGTAATGGAATCCAAATGATATTGACCGTGATTTTTGGGGTTTTTGGTTTGCTGTATTTTAATGCCAAATTCAATGTAATTACGACAAAAACAGTGGCGTTACTTTTTGGTGTAACTTTACTCTTGTTTCTTGTCTCTTTTTTTCTGAAAAAATTTACAATCAAAGGGTATTCCATAGAAAAGTTACTTCATAAAATTAATGAAATCCCAAAATCCATTCATAGGAAAAATATAGTTCTGGCCGTTTGCCGTTACCTGCTTTTTTCGCATCAATACTATTTTTTGTTTTTGGCTTTTGATGTAGATTTGCCCTATTTGACAGTTATGGCAGCCATAACCAGTGTTTATTTTATGGCCTCCTCCTTACCTACATTTCAGTTTTTAGACTTTGCTGTAAAAGGGAGTGTGGCTATTTATTTCTTTAGTATTCTGGGCGTCAACGAATGGATTATAGTTTTTATTTCGACCTTAATGTGGTTTCTTAATGTGGTCCTACCGGTTATCATAGGAAGTTATTATGTACTGAATTTTAAAATCCTGACCCCTCGCGACGCTTCGACACTGTCAAAAGGAGAGGAATACGAAACCTAAAAAAGTGTTTATGCTATTTATTTTGATCCTTATTTTAGTGATTTATGTGATTGTTATTGCGTGGCTTAGCTATGGTTTTACAAAAATTAATTCTTTTGAATTTGTTGGCTTAGCGCCTATTCCGATAGCTATCCGGACAAGATTCACTATCGTAGTTCCTTTTAGAAACGAAGCGGCCAACCTGCCTATACTTTTAGACAGTTTTTCTAAGTTAAATTACCCAAAGGAACGCTTTGAAGTTATTTTGGTCGACGACTTTTCTAAAGACCAGTTTCCGATTTCCGATTTCAGCTTCGCCGTTCGAATTATAAACAACAATAGAGTTTCGAATTCTCCAAAAAAAGATGCGATCTCCACGGCTATTCCTTTTGTCAACAGCGACTGGATCATCACCACTGATGCAGATTGCGTCGTTCCAGAAAACTGGCTGCTACTATTGGACAATTACATTCAGCTGCACGATGTTTCGATGGTAGTGGGTGCCGTAACGTATGATTGTAAAAATACGTTCTTACATCATTTCCAACAGCTGGATTTAGCGAGCCTGCAAGGAGCAACTATAGGCAGTTTTGGAATAAAAAAAGGTTTTATGTGTAATGGTGCCAACTTAGCTTACAAGAAATCATTATTTGAGAAGCTGAATGGTTTTGAAGGGAATGATAGCATCGCAAGCGGAGATGATGTTTTCCTGTTGCAAAAAGCGATAGCGCGATTTCCAAATCATGTACATTATGTAAAATCAAAAAGCAACATTGTTGTTACTAAGCCTCTGGATAACTGGAAAGCCTTATTTTACCAAAGAGTTCGTTGGGCATCAAAGACGACTTCTTATCAAAGTACTTTTGGGCAGTTTCTTGGATTGGTCGTTTTCGTTGGGAATTTAAGTATTGTTGTGGGTTCTGGATTATGGATTCTGGGTTTATTCTCGCTACTGACTATCTCTGTGCTAGTTCTAGTTAAGTTCGCCTTTGATACTGTTTTAATATATAAATCGCATTCTTTTTTGACGACAACTAAAATGCAGTATTTACTTTTAAGTAGCTTGCTCTATCCTTTTTTTAGTGTGACTGTTGCTTTGTATTGTTTGATTGGGAAATACGAATGGAAAGGCCGAAAGTTCTAGATTTTTGAAAACTATTGTTGATGAAACCGCTAAATCCCTAGCCAGGATAGAGCTGATATCCTCGCGCAGTGTAACAAAGCGAGATAAAAGCGAAAGCCGGAAATAGCTCCTAAAAACTACTCTACTTTAAGAATGACTGGAAGTATAAACTGTGTTTTTACAGGAATTCCTCGTTTGATGGCTGGATTTACTTTAGGGAAATCAATCAGTCTGGCATTCAGAATACTGTCGATTTTGATAGTATTATAAGCAACCGAATCTTTAGAAAATTGCGGTTCAAATTTCATTTTTGCATCAGAGAAGATGGTCACCTTGACCTCAATGGTATCTAATTCAGGGTACAAAATAGAGAGAGTATCGCTGCTCAACTTTTGCTGAATTAATTCTGTCATATACTCAAAAAAACACTGCTGACGCTGCATTTTGTTGTCTAATTTTTCGCAATCAACAAAAGAAGGATACTCATCAACTTCTTTCCAATTGATTGCTTTCAATTCTTTTTGCAGTAACTCCTTTTCCGAAGGTACTTGCTTTTCGAAGTATTGACAGGAGTTAAAGAGTAAGAATACTAAAAAAAAGTAAAAGTGCTTCAATGTTTTGTTTTTGAATTGGCATAATATTCCATAAAAATACAATTATTATCTTTGTCATTCTTTCGAAAGCCAATAATCTTCATCGCTATCAGCAAACCACTTTTTCGTACTTGCTTCAGTACTTTCCTTCTGGTCTGGGTACAAAATCCCCACTCGATCTGAAAAAGCAGTAATTTAAATGGTGTATTTATGAAACACGTCCTTTGTTATGATTAAATTTACTGTTGCTTTTCTATCTGAAACCCGTAAAAGAAGCGATCAAAATTTTTTATCTAAAAATTCTATACTTTTGCTCTATTTTATTTTTATATTCTTTCCATCACGTGTGCATCGCTTTATAGTTTCCTTGAGCGAAAGTAGCATTAATAAGGAAAATTATAAAAAAAGGATAGCAAAATTTCTTCTATTCGTTTGACAAATAACTCTTGTATTTATTTTTTTCAAAAATACTAAAAAATAATTTATGGATGCGTTGCTTTTAATTCTCGGTTTCTGCTGTATGCTTATTGGTATTATAGGAAGTTTTCTTCCCGTGGTGCCTGGAACGCCTATAAGTTGGTTAGGCTTAGTGCTCCTCTATTTTACAACTGCAGTTCCAGCAAATTATTGGATTCTTGGTATTACCTTATTGATTACCCTCATCATTTCAATATTAGAATATGTAATCCCGTCTAGAGGGACGAAACGATTCGGAGGAAGTTCCTATGGTATTTGGGGAACAAATATCGGACTGGTTCTCGGTCTTCTTAGTCCGGTGCCGTTTGGATTTCTTATCGGTGCTTTTGCAGGCGCTTTTATAGGCGAGCTGGTGCATGATAGTAAAAACCACAAACGTGCTTGGAAAGCTGCTACGGGATCTTTTATTGGGTTCTTAGCTTCCACGTTTATGCAGTTTTTAGTATGCGTGTTGTTTTTAGGCCTATATATTAGTCTGGTTTGGCGCTATAAAGAAGTATTATTTTAAGGTTTTACTTCTCAAACGTCTGACTTAGGAAAACCAGAAAAGAAAACACAATTTATTTCTTTACTATTTAATGCCCTTTCTTTTGAAAAAATTATCTACTCTTATTTCCTGAGCGTATATATTAAATGAATGTAGTGTTTTTTAAATGTAGAAAAGTTAAGTTTACCAAAAGCAACTGAACTATCTAAAATAAACCACTGTCCAAGTACATTAAAAAACATCAAAACGGTATACCGACCAGGCAAATAGCAACTGGAATTTATCTAAGTTATTGCGGCTCCAAAAAGTTCTAGAAAATAGGTTCAGTAAGTAAAAACAAAATGTGAGATTTGCTTATCAAAACCATACAAACCAAAAAATAATGATCGAAAACCCAACTCCCCTAATAACTAACGATGCAGTAGTGCTAGGTATTCTTATGACTATATTAGGTTTAATATTTATCACTTCGTCCAGTGACAAACCTTTTTTTAAGAAATTTTATGGGATAGTCCCTTCTGTTTTGTTGTGCTATTTCATTCCGGCACTTTTCAACACCTTCAACATTATATCAGGAGAGACTTCAAGTCTATACAACATCGCCTCTCGGTATTTATTACCCGCAAGTTTAGTATTACTTACCTTAAGTATCAATTTTGCTGCATTAAAGAAACTAGGAAGCAAAGCTATTATTATGTTTTTGGCTGGAACTTTAGGTATTATAATAGGCGGTCCATTAGCCTTATACATTGTAGGTAGCTTCTATCCTGAAGTAGCTTTATCAAATGGAGAAGAAGTTTGGAAAGGACTATCAACAATTGCAGGAAGTTGGATTGGTGGCGGCGCAAATCAAACCGCCATGCTAGAAGTATTTGGTGCAAGCAAAAGCATGTTTGCCCAAATGATCGCAGTAGATGTGCTGGTTGCCAATTTATGGATGGGATTTTTGCTTTATGGAGCTCAAAAATCAGATAAAATTGACAAATGGCTAAAGGCCGATAATGCCCCTATAGCCGAATTAGAAAAAAAACTGGAAGAAGAACAAGCGGGTAAAAGAACACCACTAACCACTAATAATATAATGATAGTCCTCATGGTCGCTTTTGGCCTGACCGGTTTAGGACATTTTTTAGCTGATATAATAGCTCCGTTTTTTAAAGAAAACTATCCGGCATTAGAAAAGTATTCTTTTACGAATGAATTCTTCTGGCTGGTTATTATCACTACAACAGCGGGCGTTTTACTATCCTTTACCAAAGTACGAAAGATAGAAAGCTATGGCGCTTCAAAAATAGGTACCGTATTCTTATACATATTAGTGGCAACAATAGGAACGCATATGAACTTGGGTGCTATTTTTGACAATCCCTTATTATTTTTAGTAGGAGTTATTTGGATCACCACACATATCATTGTAATGATAATTGTAGCTAAAATCATTAAAGCCCCTTTCTTTTATGTGGCAGTAGGAAGTCAAGCAAATATTGGTGGTGCCGCTTCTGCGCCCATAGTAGCTGCAGCATTTAGCCCGTTTTTAGCTCCCGTGGGCGTATTGCTTGCTGTTCTGGGTTATGCCGTGGGAACCTACGGAGCCTATGCTTGCGGTTTGTTACTCCACGAAGTATTCCAAATTATCACTTAAGGATTCCCAGCACTAGAGACTAGCAATTTAAAGGGTTTCATCAGCTAATTCTAAGGAACAAGCAACATAATTACCCTTTAAAGCGGTCTTATAACTTGGGCGTGACCCAAAAGGGTCGGGTTATACGCTATATCTTTTACTCCGCTATCGCTTTGTAAAAGGATACCGCTACTACCCCTCACGCAAAACCGCCTCTTCTAAAAAAAACTGTTCAACAACAGGAAGTGGCTTTAACCAAATCTATTTTATAAAAAAACTCCACTAAGCATACGCCTAATGAAGTTTCTTTGTACTCAGAGAGGGACTTGAACCCGCACGAACATTGCTATTCACTGGATTTTAAGTCCAGCGTGTCTACCAATTTCACCATCCGAGCCTGATGTTGCAACACCGAAGCTTCGATAAAACCATACAGATAGAGATTTTCACCGCATTGGCCTACCATCGCAGCTATGGTAGGATAATAACTCACTTGAGTGCGTTCTATTCAATAAAAAAACAATTAATTGATACAGGTAGTACACGTTACTCCTGTCTCACTTGAATTCCTTATTAACACTTTCAATAAACCAAAACCTTACGACTGATATATTTTCCTTTGCTACTTGCTAAAACGATAAATACCTCATTTTTTGGACTTATAGTAAAGCGATGGATCATTTTACCTTCCCCTTTTTTATCTACAAGCAATTTCCCTAACATATCATAGATTTTAATATCTGTTTGTTCTTCTATCAAAGTTAAGTCCACATTAATTTCATTTCCGTCATAATAAATAACGGCAGGTAAATTCACCAACTCCGCAGTTATAGGAGCAAAATGAAGTACAAATCGGTCTGTAGCATCTTTAATTGCTCCTTTAAATTGATATATTGGATTTACATTTAAATCAGATACTGTCTTTGTTTTTTTATCTTCGAGTAATAGAACATCGAAAGAAGTACTTTCATTTCCAATACTAATTGCATAATTACCGTCTTTTCCTGCTTTGAATTGCAATGGCACTTGTGAGTTTTCGTTTGTATCCGTTAAGTATCTAACTGATAAATCTTTCTTTAAATCATTTAGGTAAGCTGAAGGTGCGGATTCACTTCGACTAAAAAGCTTTAAGGCACCAGCTTCATTTGTTGGATAACCAAACTGAAGTAAAACCTCATCATAACCATGACCTTCATTCGATGCGATTCTTATTTTTAAGTTATTGATAGTACCCTTACCGCTTGTTATTTTTAACCAGTTACTAGCACCATCGTTAACTCGTGACGCATTTGTCAAACTAACAGTTCCGCTACTTGCCGCTCTTACAAAATATCCCTGCGTAGGTGCAATATATTGTGTTACCCCATTAGTCCCTATAGTTCCCGTAGAATTATAAACGCCATAATTATTTGACGCCGGATTCCATATCCACATGTCATATCCTCCACCCACGTTAGAAACTAGATTTGTACGCGCCCATCCTGTTCCTGCTTTCCAGTCAATAGAAGAAGGATATGGATTGCCGATTAAATTAAACCCTCTAACATCATTTATATCAGGACCTTGATAAGGTCCTATCCTTGTCACTGGAATGCTAACTAGTCCATTGTTTAACAATCCTCTAAACTCTTTCGTTGGATTAAGTGCTTGGGTAGAGTATAAATATCCCCGACCCTGCATAAAATTAGGCGATGAATGAATA
Source organism: Flavobacterium sp. ACAM 123 (assembly GCF_000264055.1). Lineage (GTDB taxonomy): Bacteria > Bacteroidota > Bacteroidia > Flavobacteriales > Flavobacteriaceae > Flavobacterium. The sequence goes on from NZ_AJXL01000047.1 coordinate 22,214, forward strand.
AATGGCCAAGTAGGTACAACAGTAGCGTTTAATTGATAAGTCCAACAAGGTGTTGGTTCATTCCAAATATACATATCATATCCAGTCCCGGTCAGTACATTCCCTGTCCCGTAGCTACCTTTAGGTACCCAAGAAGAACCTGCAATCACTTGATCGGATACTGGAGCGGAAAGAAAGTGCCAGTCTTCTGCAGCGCCACTAATGTAGCGCTGCACTGTTGCTGGTACACCGTCTGTATTATGAATAAGAGAAGCTGTTCCTGCAGCGGTTGATTTTAGAACTAAACCTGCATTTCCTCCAGAATTTGCGATAAGTCCATTAACCGTTAGGGTTTTATCTGCTTCAATTTTAAATATTTTACCTGAATTAATAGTAAGATTCTTTGTAATTGTTTGAGTAGAATATAGACTAACCCCTACTGGATTGTCGATTATTAGATTGTTAAAAATAGAAACTGCTAGCGTCATGTTCTGTGCCAGTGTCCCATTCATATTTACAGTACCTGTACCGCTAAAAAACGTCCCTGTATTTGTAAAATCTCCTGCAATATTGTAAGTACCATCCCCTTGGGTAGTTCCTGCATTATTAAAGGTATTCATAGTAACAATTCCTTCATTAGTTATAGTTGTGGCATTATCATTATTTATAATGTCTACGCTAACAACTGTACCACTTGAAATAGAAACAAAAGCGCCGTTATTAGAAATGTATTGTGCCTGCATTTCCTGTTTCAGTAATAAAAATAAAATACCCACTACAATGGCCGGCCATTGTATCCTAAAGATTCTATGTTGAGTGAAATTTTTCATGCTGGGTTTATAAAATTGTATTTAAATCGCTGTAAAATTAAAAGTACAGTTAGCGCGAGCTGCTTTTCTTGTTGCATGCACTACTAGTATTGTTTTGTTAGTTATCCAACTTAACTAAAGTTAAGATTCGATTGTTAACACTTATACCAGTCAAATCAGAAGGCTGCTGGTCAATTTTCCATCTCACATCTATAGTATCTCCTGCTGCCGCATTGGCGACGCCCTGCAAAGAAACATCTGATGGATTATTTTTGTGAGTTCTTGTTCTACTGGAATTTAGAATTAAAACGCCATTTTTATAAAGACTAAAAGTCGCCTTATGATTAACCTCTGTAACGGTAGTAGTTGACCCTGCTTGATATATTGTTCCGTCAACAGCGGCTGTTCCAAATCCTGTGATAGCTCCTGCATTAGTCCCTATATCCCCCGTATAAGTGGAAACGCCAGTATTAGCAATTCCACCACCACCCGTAAACATAATAAAGGTATCTAGTGATCTAAAATCTATGGAAGAATCATTTAGAGGCAATGAAAGTTCACCACCTCCAAAAGCGAGAGCACCACCCTTCGTTAGTAATCTTCCAGTTACAATACAACCATCACCTGCTGCAATGGCAGCACTATTAGAAAACAAAGTTCCCTGAATAGTAGTGTTAGCTCCTAAGCCTATTGCATCATTAGCTACCCAATAAATATTTTCAGCCGATGCGCCGTTTATCAAATTAACAGTGACACCAGCCCCTGTATTAAATGCTGCACTTCCTCTAATAATAAATAAGGCATTGGCATCGCCTTGCCCGTCTAAAGTTAGTATACCTGCTATAGATATTGCACCTGTTATGGTGTAAACCCCTGGTAAAAGAACTTCGCCACTACCAAAAGCTAGAGCATGTGTCGTATTGGTTACTGGTATATCTGTAATGTTGGTATAAATTAAGTTCAAATCTGATTTTGCGGTTGCAGTGCTAAAACCAACAGAATTCCAAGCTACGGGTATAATAACTTGACCATTAAAAAGGGCTAAATAGGTACCTGCATCTTGTACTGTTTTGCTCATACCGTCAAGTACAACATCTGTAGTAGAAGAGGTGGAAAGAGTTGAACCAGAATTTACAGAAAGGGAGCTACTACCAGATAGCAAAGCAACCCAAGCACTTCCGTTATAGAAATTGAACTGCTTGCTTTCTGTATTGTACATCATCAACCCATTAGCGGGTGTACTGATGGCATCTCTATCCGTTGTTGTCATCCGAGGGATGAGCATTCCTTTGCTTGTTGTTCTTAATTCAAGAATGGATGAGGGATCAGGGGTGATCAAAGTGTTGCTAATACCCATTGATTGAGCATAAAGTGAAGTACCGCTGAAGCTCAAGATTAGCATTACAAGCAATGATGCTAATCCTTTTTTATAATTCATTTTTAATACAGCATTTCCGTTGCCGTAGTAATTGATGAGGGATATTTTATTTTTCATATGATTTTATTTAAGACGGGTTCAAAAATCTTTTTAGTTCGTTTTTGACTAATTCCTAATTGTAGCGGTATCAATCTTTTTACTATTGTTATATTTAACGATATAAGCGTCTTTTACTCCTTTCCTGATAATTTTATTTCTGGCTTTTTTAGCTTCATTTTTCGAATCGTATTTACCTGAAATATATCTGATCATTCTATCTGATAAAAACTCATAAAACACTGGCGCAAACTTTAAAAGATGTTCCGAATGTACATAATTTTTAAAGACCCCTATCTGAACACTATAAAAAAGTCCTTCTTGATCCAATATTTCACCAAAAGAAGTATTGAAATGACTTGCTACATGCTGGTCTATAATGGAAGAAATAGCAATGCTATCAGGCTTTATAGTTTCAGCATTTTCATTCAAAACTTCTTGATCTATTGATTTTATATTAAAATCCAGTCCATCCACTATTGTTCCATACTCCGTAATCTTTATAAAAGCCTCATGCGCTTTTGGTGTGGACTGATAATCTAGTTTCTTCAATTGCTCTTCATCCACAAGAACTGAATATTTCCCTAGTTTTAACCCCAGATAACTAAAATATCCATCTGACTCACTCAGGGTTTCCGCTACTTTTTTACCTTGGGCATCATAGATTTGAACAGTGACACGGCCCAGTCCTTTTAAGTTTTCTTCTGTATTTAAATAAACCATGCCACTTACTTCGCCCATCACTAAAATAGGCACTTCTACTTTTTTATACTGATTAGGATCTACTAAAACGGAATAACTATTATGCTCAAATTTCCAGGAAATACTTTCTAAATCGGCATCCAGAAATTCTATTTTATAATCAATAAAAGAACTTAGGTCGGAGATTCTAACAATTGAATCTTTTTTACTTGTGATAGCCTGGCCATTTGATATCTTTACGTTTTCTACAAAAAGATTTTTTTCTCCCGGATCTTTTTTACCATTTTGATTCAAATCAAGAAACGGGTACATTAAAATACCGCCTTTCCCAATGGCCGAATTGTTTCCTACTTTAACACATCCGTTATCACCTCCAAGGGCTAAACTTCCCTGTGCACTCTGAGCAAAATTAAATCTTTTATTATTATAAGCTGCTGAAGAATAAGCACGTGCAAAATTAAAATCATAACTATAACTTAATAAAAAATTATTTGTATTATTCTGAGCATTCCTTATATAGGATGCCGAAAGTGACATTTTGGCTACTCTTTTTTCAAGACCTACGCTATAACGCAATAGTTGATTGTCTGAAATATTGTACTCAACTAAAGGTCGTATTATTAAACCATTTGTCATTTTATAGGAGAGTGTCAAATTGGAGGTCAAAAATACGTCACGATTACTAATCCAGTTAGAAGATAAAGATGCATTAGCTGAGTAATTTCTATAGCGACCAGAAAAAATAGCATCGAGCGAATTATAATTAAATGTACTGTACACAAACTGATTATAACTTACTCTTATATTTCCTGCTATCTTACTCAATTTTAAGGGGAAGGAAAATCGAATACTCCGCTCCTCTTTTGTTCTATTTAGTGTGACTACTTGTCCTTCCACATATTTTCGATAGTCTAATTCTAAAAAGGCACTTTTTCCTATATAATAGTTTGCTAAACCCTTCATGCTTACGTTATGAACATATTCCATATTGACAACTATCTGTGAAAATGGCTGAAAAGCTACATTTGCGAAAGGTATTACCGGACGTTCCGCTATACTGGATAAGTATTCTACACCTCCTCCAATAGTTACAAATCTACTAAATCCATAATTGAATTCTCCACGCCCATATTGACTTAATTTCTCATCTTCTAAAATACCCGCAGCAACATTGTATTCCAAAACTTTAGGAGGCATGAAAGTATAGGGGATATTCATAGTTCGCTCCTCTACGCGCTCTTCTCCTAAAAGTCCATAAAATTTTAATTTTAAAGCACTATAGCCATATACAATAGGAACTTTAAACAAAAATAGACCTGAAGCATCGGCAGCAGTATAATCGACTAAAGCGTCATTTATATATAGCTCAATTGTCCAGTTTGGCTCTGTATATTCACTGATAATGTAGTTCCCTTTCGCTTTTCGTACTGCGTTGGAAGAATTGGTGAAGGTAACACCTACTAATGGAGCGCTAAGAAATGCTATACTTTGACTATAAATTTTTCCGACTTGTGCCTGTTTAATATATTTTTTTTCATTGTCAACCCAACGCCAATTATACTGAAGTTGTCTAGTATCAAATTTATTTTGAGAGCTAATAAAAAAAGACAAGTTGGTTTCTCCATACAGGAACTCACTACCCAAACTCAAACCAAAATTACTGGCAATAGGCACTTCGGAAGTTTCAAAAGTACTTGCTGCCCAATTTAGTGTACCGGCTTTAAAAATATGATATTTTCTACCAACAATGGTATCGCTGACACCTATCAAATTCGATTGAAGCTTTGAAATATTATCACGCATATTTTCTAGCCGCTCTTGCTTTAGCTTTGGGAGTTCAAAATCTGAGTCTAGTTTTATCGACAAGGAACGACTATTAAATACAACACGGAGACCAAATGCCTCGGCTAGCAAATTTGATTCTATATAGGTTGTATTCATAATTTGCACAATACCGTTTAATGACCTGATATTTTTTGTACCTATACTAATCTGACTGTTTTCTACGTCAATTGTATACTTTTTAGCTTCAGTGTCTATAAAACCATTAATCAACTTCCGGTTATTGTCCACTTTTATAAATATCCCTAAGTTATTAAAAAGTTCCTCAATATTTAAGTATAAAACAGCAGTGTCTGTAATAATAATATCTGTTTCAAACACAAAAGCACCACTAACATTAACTTCTACTGGAACAATATCAAAATTATTTAAAGGCTTTAAGTGGTCCTCTTTTTTGAATTCATTCTGACCTGACACTGAAAAAGAAATGAAAAACATACAGTACAGTAGCCAAGTTGCATTAGTTTGAACCCCACGGGGCAAAAAATCAAAAGAAAAATGTTTTTGTATGTAATAATAATTCATTTACTCTTGGTCAAAGGTAATGTTGAAATCACCAGTATAAATTCCGCCCAGAGAATTTGATGGTATTCGTAGTGTACCCCCTACACGAAGTATTGTAATAAAATTGCAGTTGTTCTGGCTAGGGAATGAATCGCCATTTTCCAATTCATTCGCTATCCCTTCTCTTTTAGCTGGGCCAAGTTCCAATCTCATAGCTCCCCCACCTATGCGGGTTAATACGGTTGCGGTATCGTAGGTTATTCTCACATTCCTTCCTTGGCATAGTTTTATTTCAAAAACAGCCGGTTGGGCATTAGGTGTTAATTCAGAAAGATATACATTTTGAATCGCTGTTCTATATCCATCTGTCCCGACGGTGAGAACACCTTCTCCTCCACCTGAAAGAGCAAATGTTCCAAAACTCAGTGCTTGTGTTGCATTAACAGTTAAAGATCTGGACGGCAATGAAGGCTGGGAGTAAGAAACCGACATACATAAAAATAAAACTGAGATAAAAAAAGTCAGCTTTAAACTTGAAGTATATAAATTTGATTTCTCCATCTCTCAGAATTAAATAGGGTTTAGCTCTCTAATCTTTATCAAAAGCATAAGTTGAATTACAAGCTAATTTCAGCTTCTGCTATTGGTATTTGTGTGTCTCTTTCTAAATAACTCACTTTTAGTACACCCTTAGAGATTTTTAATCCAAGATTAGCACTAAGGTCAATAGTCATTTTTCGTTTATTTATATTGGTATAGACGGCTACCCCATTAACAGCTCCCACTTCAACAGGCTTCTTATTGGGCTGGATATACTCCACTTTTAAGTCTCCGTAGACGGAGCCATTCCCTTCCCTATTTATAGTAAAAGTGATTTCCTTTTTTTGATTCTTTAAATTTATTGCTAAATTACTTAAAGTAGCAGTTGAAATAACGTTTCCGGAACGAACTATAATAGGAATGCTGATACCAAAAATAGGAATTAGTTTTACACTAACTGATGCAATACTATCTTTAACATCTTCCCCAAGAGCGACATAGTCTTTTTCAGAGCGAAAGTAAAGATGGGAACGGTATTCTCCGTCAGCCATAGTAGTGGATCGTCTTACCTGAAGCACGACAGATTGTCCTTCATTAGGACCCAAAGTCACTTGACGAGGATAAATTCTTAGATAGGGGGCCGCAAATGGTGCACCACTGTCTGGTATCTCAATACTAGTAAAGCTACCATCCTCATTCATGCGTCTTTCTACAAAAGAAATGGAATAAGTCGCGGTTTCCTTTCCCGTATTGGCAACACTTAAAATTGCTTTCTGATTCCTACCTTCCAGTATAACTCTACTAGGAGTAACATATAAATCACCTTGTGCATAAATACTAATTGAAGAAAAACTACCTAATAGGCATAACAGTACGAATATTACTTTTTTCATTATACTTGCTCTTTATTCTAAGCTGTAAAAATAAAAAAAAAGAATATCCCCGAAAAGTATATTCTTCTAATCTATTTTGGTATACTTTTTAATTGTAATTTATAGTAACATTATAT
>NZ_AJXL01000048.1 GCF_000264055.1 Flavobacterium sp. ACAM 123
AAAATAAATCGAACTAAAAAAAACCGCTATTTTGCGTTATGTTATTTTGGATTTTAAGCCAAATTCTATTCCACTCAATAATACAAACTGAAATAATAAAATTAACTTTATTTAGTAGTAAAGATTTGTATTATAACCCTATTATGCATCTAAATGAGTTTCTAATTGGAAATTTAGCAGGTCTCTATTTTATATCCAAATTAAAAGATAAAAAAGGTAATTATACGGTGCAGATTTTATTTACACTCTTGATTTTAATTCTACTATTAAAATTTCCATTTGGGCTTAATTATCATAATGGACTGCTTTCAATAGTATTTATACCGTTGATTCTTTTTATTTCATTAAGTAATAGTGGATTGACCAGATTTTTGAATAAAAATATTTTTGTCTTTTTAGGTGAAATTAGTTTTGGGATATATATATATTGCAAAATCCTATTTGGATTATGTTCTCAGAGTACAGAATGAATAAATACTTTGTCTTAGATAAACAAATAGATTTCACTTTATCTTTCTTTATTAGATTAATAATTTTGATTGCTATTTCCTCAATAAGTTATTTATACTTTGAAAAACCAATTAGAAATAAAATAAAAAATTCTCGGACAATAAGAAAAATTTCTCCTGAATCAATACAAGTCCAAACATAAAGCCTTTATTGAGAAAAACATATCGTTATTTCTGTTTTGAGCTTAACTTATAGGTTTTCGACAAAATAAAAAACCCACAAGATTTCAAACTAATTTGAATCTTGTGGGTTCTTATATTTGACGTACTTCGTAAATCTAACTTGGCACTTAATAAACTATTCTCCTAAGAAAGGGTATCTGTAATCTACTGGAGTTACAAAAGTTTCTTTAATAGTTCTTGGAGAAGCCCAACGCAATAAGTTCAATGGAGAACCTGCTTTGTCATTTGTCCCTGATGCTCTTGCACCACCAAATGGTTGTTGTCCTACGACAGCACCTGTTGGTTTGTCATTGATATAGAAGTTACCGGCAGCATTTTGTAATTTTACTGTAGCGACTTCAATTGCATAACGATCTTGACTGAAAACAGCTCCTGTTAAAGCATATGGTGAAGTAGCGTCAAGTAATTCTAGAGTCTCTTCCCATTTAGCATCTTCGTAAACATAAATAGTCATTACTGGCCCGAATAATTCAGTTTCCATAGTAGAGTAATGAGGGTTAGTTGTCACGATAACTGTTGGTTCAACAAAATAACCTACTGATTTATCGTAGTTTCCTCCGACGATGATTTCTGCGTCGGTATCTTTTTTAGCTTGGTCGATAAAACTAGCCAATTTGTCAAATGAACCTTCATGAATCACTGCAGTAACGAAATTACTAAAGTCTTCAGGAGAGCCCATTTTCATTGATTTTACATCAGTGATAATTTGCTCTTTCACAGCTGGCCACATACTTTGAGGTACATAAGCTCGTGAAGCTGCTGAACATTTTTGTCCTTGGAACTCAAAAGCGCCACGAACAATTCCCGTCGATACTTGTTTAGGGTTAGCACTTGAGTGAGCGATAATAAAATCTTTTCCTCCAGTTTCCCCTACAATTCTTGGGTATGTTTTATAGTGATGGATATTAGCTCCAATTTTAGCCCAAATATCTTTAAAGATATCAGTTGATCCTGTAAAGTGTATACCCGCAAAATCACGACTTGCCAAAACAGTATCTGTGATCATTCCTGGATCCCCAAAAACTACATTGATAACTCCATCAGGAACACCAGCTTCTTTGAATACTTCAATAATAATTTGTGCTGAGAATACTTGGCTGTCACTCGGTTTCCATACCACAACGTTACCCATCATAGCGGCACTTGCAGGAAGGTTGGCGGCAATAGCAGTAAAGTTAAATGGAGTGATAGCATAGACAAATCCTTCAAGAGGTCTATATTCTAAACGGTTCCACATGTCTGAAGTAGATGTAGGTTGGTCTCCATAAATTTGGGTCATGAACTCTACGTTGAATCGTAAAAAGTCAATTAACTCACAAGAAGCATCAATTTCTGCCTGATGTACATTCTTAGATTGACCAATCATAGTTGCTGCGTTTATTCTAGCTCTGTACGGACCTGCGATCAATTCAGCCGCTTTCAAGAAAATGGCTGCGCGTTGTTCCCAAGCCATGTTTGCCCAAGCAGTTCTAGATTCCAATGCATTTGCGATGGCTTTTTCGATATGCGGTTTTTCAGCAAGGTGATAAGTACCTACGATATGTTTATGGTCGTGTGGTGCCGACATGTTTTTAGTATTTCCAGTTCTAATTTCTTCGCTTCCGATATATAGCGGTACGTCAATTTTAGAATTCCACATCTTAGTGTAAGCTGCTTGAACGGCTGCTTTTTCAGGTGAATTTGGTGCATAGCCTTTTACTGGTTCGTTTACCGCTTTTGGTACGTGAAAAAATCCTTTTAGCATGATATTATATTTTGTTAATCTGTTAGTTTACAGATAAGATTAAACAATCGAAGAAATAGAGTACTCGAAATAGTACGAATAATGTACTTCAGAACAAAAGTACAAAGGATAATTTAAAAATAGGATAAATAAAAGATAAGAAAAAGAAATATCTACAGGGAAGTATGGATTAATTCAATGCAAATGGAGCAGATAATTTAAATGTAGGTATGAAAACTTTAAAGTTTTTTGTGCTTGTAAAGTTAATCATTTTGAAATGACCTTTCATGGCTCCGTAAGGAGAGGATAGTAAACAGCCAGAACTATAAGTATGAAGTTCGCCAGGTTTTAGAACTGGTTTTTTTCCAATAACCCCTTCGCCGTCAACAATTTCAATATCGTTTAAAGAATCATAAATTTCCCAATGACGTAAATTCAGTTGCACGGAATCCTTGCTGTGGTTCTCTATCGTTATCTGGTAACTAAAAGCATAATGAATCTTATGGTTTTTGAAGTACGTGCCTTCAAAACTCGTTAATACTGAAATTTTTATGCCTCTTGTTATTTGAGTTACCATTATGAAAGCGTAATTTAATAGCTGTTAAAGAACAAAATTACAAAATTTTGATTTTGTATTCTGGTTTTTCCAAGTATTTTTTTAATTGATGATATCTAATGAATTGGCATTTCCTTTACCGACCACTCGATCATAGCGACCTATATTTTCACGATAGTATACTAGAATGGAATAATCATTTTCGGTTTGATAAAAATTGCCGTCTACTGCGTTTTCATTGTCGATAGCTCCTTTGCTATCAAGAATTACATATTCAAAATTCGTAAATCCTTGTTTTATTAAAAGAGCTTTTTCATAAATTCCGTTTTTCGGATTGTAATCCATCTTGAACTCAGGAGTCAAACCGTAATTGTTAAACATCCCGTTAATATAAATTTCATTGTCGTTATTGAAAGTAGGAGCGGATAGACTAAAATAAACCCAAGCATAATCGGCTTCAATGGCACTATTGGCGGCATTAAAATTAAGAACGACAAAATTACCGTTAATATCTTCGTAAACAGAATAGGGAAAATTAGCACGCGCATTATTTGTATACAAATAGGAATTGTAGATTTCTGTAGTTGCATCGACGCGTGAAATGTTATTATTAGCAACTCTAATATCTTTGTTTTCAAAATACAAAAACTCGTTGCCCGCCCAATATTGGGTTTCAGTGTCGTATTTGTAAATTAAATCATTGCCAATAGTATATTGCGGGATGATGTTTTTTATTGCGCTATTGAATTTTCCATTTTGCAATAACAGCACTTTCACATTTTTCAAAGGGGTTTGAAAATTGATCGTGTTTGACTTTATAGAGAACTCTAGGTTGTGTTTGTATTCTACATTGCTTACCGTTCGCGCTCGTTTTACTTGCATGGGTACAGTTACTAACTCTTCGTATAGAATAAATTTTCGTGTAAACACAACGTCCTTATCATTATTTAAAATTTTCACCATGTAATTCCCACTGAGACGCAACTGCTGCGTAAACTGATTTGGGATAGATAATGTATAATGGGAATAAAGCTGTAACGTATTAAAAGAGTTGGTATAATTCTGAATTCTTTGGTTGTCAAAACCCTGCAGATATTCATTTTTAGGAATTTCAGTGGGCTTCCAGTTGTAGTCACAATGAATAATTTCGTAATAATAATCGGCTTCATTTCCATATAGATCGTCAAATTGCAACTGGAATCCGGTGCCTAGGGGAAATATAGGGACCATGTTTTGATTGTTCTGGATAAAGGAAACGGTCTTGATATTAAATGGGGGTGCGATTTCATTTTCTACTTGAGCGGTAGCTGAAGTGATGAGGAATAACAGTATTATTTTTTTAAGAAAGGAATTAAGCATAATTATTAAATTGCTGAATTGTAAATATAACGAATTAAGCAATACCATTATTATGCCAATTATTTACTCTATTTAAAACAAACCGGGATGATTTCTCCGTTTGCCAAGCAATACTTTTCTACCAGTTCAGGAGTAATTTTATTAGTATAATCTTCTTCGATTACTTTAAAACCAATACTTCTTAGTTTATCAAAATAATCACGTCCATAAATGCGAACATGGTCATACTGTCCAAATATCTTCGCGCGTTCTTTTTGGTCTGTAATAGTGTCGTCAGAAAAAGTGTTTGCTCGTGATAGATCTTGCGGGATTTGCAAAATGGCCATTCCACCAGGTTTTAAAACACGATATAGTTCTTGCATGGCTTTAGTGTCGTCTGGAATGTGCTCTAAAACATGATTACACAAAATGACATCATATTGATTGTCATCGAAAGGTAAATCACAAATATCTGCTTTTACATCTGCCAGAGGAGAAAATAAATCGGTTGTCGTATAATCCAGGTTTTTTTGGTTTCTAAATAACTTATAAAAGGCTTGTTCGGGGGCAAAGTGAAGCACTTTCTTTTTTACATTGGATGAAAAAAAATCAGACTCTTCATTTAGAAATAACCACAGTAAACGATGTCTTTCTAAAGAAAGTGTGCTTGGCGAAAGGACATTGTTTCTTTGTGTTCCGTAGCCATAAGGCAAGAACGTTTTAAAACTTTTTCCGTCAATGGGATCAGTAAATTTATCCCCTTTTAAAGCTAAAGCTAGAACAGGTCTAGCGACATAACTTAAACGAATAAGTAATGGTCGTGGGATGGTATTGAGTATTAATTTGAACAAAGATTTCATTGGATAGATTTTTGACACGAATTTCACGAAGTAGCACAAATTATTTGAGCTAGATGAATTTCACGAATATATGATTATAAAATAATTCGTTTATATTTCAGGCTATCTTTTTCAAAATTGGTTAATAAACCTAATTTATTTTTGGATGATGCCAATTAATTTAACGTTTACTTGACGTCGCTATTAGTTAATTATGAAATTGTTCTTACTCAAATATTACCTCATTGTAAATGACAAAGTCTGCAATGTATTTTCTAGGTAAAATAATGTCTTAATATGTTATTTCATAAATTTTTTCTCTTTCAAAAGGAATCACATTTATTTTAAATTCACGTTTTCAAGCATCTTTAAGAATTACCTTGTTATGATCTTTACCTAGAATTCTATAAACTTTCAGGCTAATGCCTATAACTTTTTACAGGATTCTTCTTTTAGATAAATAGCACCCTTACAAAAGCTTTATTTGTGGAGTTTTAACCGTTTAGAAGTCGTAAAATTCATTTTTAGATAACTAATGGCACTTTTCTAAACTCATCCTCTTCATCACTCACAATTCCCAAGGCTTGATACACATAGGCGAATGTGGATAGTATTTCTGGTTTGCCGTCGATAAGAGCAACATCGTGTTCAAAATGAGCACTTGGTTTATTGTCAGCTGTAGTTATTGTCCAGCCGTCTTTATGCTGTTTGATGTTTTTAGTCCCTCTGTTGATCATCGGTTCAATTGCTACGACCATACCTTCAACAAAAAGTTTACCACGACCCCGTTTTCCGTAATTAGGCATTTCGGGATCTTCGTGCATTTTTTGCCCAAGTCCATGCCCTACTAACTCACGAACTACGCCGTATCCGTATGATTCTGTGTATTTTTGAATTGCATTTCCAACATCTTCCACGCGATTTCCGGCTTTAAATTCACGGATACCCACATACAAGGATTCTTTGGTAATTTGCAATAACTTTTTAGTTTCAGGATCTACTTCGCCAATTTCAAATGAATAGGCATGATCTCCATGGTATCCGTTTTTGTAAGCGCCACAATCTACTGATATGACGTCACCGCTTTTTAGGGGAGTATTGTTTGGAATTCCGTGCACTACTTGCGCATTCGGACTCATACATAATGAGTTTGGGAAACCGTATAAGCCTAAGAAGCTTGGTACAGCTCCATGATCACGAATGAATTCTTCCGCTAATTTATCTAAATGTAATGTAGTAACTCCTTCTTTTATTTCGGAAGCAATCATTCCTAATGTTTTCGATACTATCAAAGCACTTTCGCGCATTAATTCTATTTCTTCACGGGATTTAACTATAATCATATTTGTTATTTTCAGTGTGCAAAAGTACAATTTTAAAATTATTTAATCAGGATTGGCCATGATTTTATATAATTCAGAGTTCGATATAAAAAACTCATTGCGCAGAGCAATTGCATTTAACTGGGCTGTTATTAAACTACTTTCTCGGCTGTTAATGAGAAAAAGGGAGCTTTCTCCAAAAGTAAACAATCGCTCTTCTGACTGTAACATCATTATGTAGTTGTTCACTAAATCACTTGCCATAAGACGTTGTTTGTTTAAAGAAGTGATTACTTGTTTCTGCGCTTTTATTTTATTCGAAAGTTGCAAACGCTCTAGATTTAAGCTATTTGTAGTTTCTTGAACTTTGTATTGCGCTAATTTCAAACCCCCTCTTTCTTTTCTTAGAAATATAGGATAGGAAAAATTAATCCCTACTTTGTAGTTTTCAAATTTGTAGCTGTCAATGTACTGTGGTTCTGACAAATAGGAGTAGGATAGATCAATTTTTGGCAGTAGGGCATTTGCTTTTAGCTTTCTATCGACTTCTAGCATGTCAATTTTGGTTTCTAATGCGCTAATTTTAGGATGATTTTCTAATGAGAAATTATCGGCTAATAGATCATTTGTTTTTAAGGTTTCTTGAATTGTGTTTTCAATTTTCAGTTCGGGAAATAAAGCTTCAGATAGTTCCATAGGAATCAAGTTTTCTAACCATAAAAAATTAGATAATTCTAGTTTTGCTTTTAGTAATTTCAGTTTGGAATTTTCTAAGCTTAACTGCCGACTTCTGAAACTAATTCCAGCTTCCACACTATCAATAGCTCTTTTATCACCTTCTCTAATTAGAGCCTGAACTGCTTTGTATCTTGTTTCTGCATTATTTTTGTACTGCGAATACATTTGAAACTCTTCATGATTTCTTTTCCAGTTAAAATAAGCAACAGACGCATCGTATAATACAGCAATTGCTTGCAGTTTACGCTCTGCTTGTCCTAATTGTATTTGCATCTTAGCCTTGCGTAGATCAGCCATTCGCTGATTAATAAATAGACCTTGTCCTAAGGGCACTGATATTCCTAGCGATGTCAATCCTGCAGTAGGAACAGTATTTTCCGGGTTTAGATAATATCCTTCGTTTTGATCAAAACCAGCTTTGATTTCGATGCCATACCAAGTTGGGATTTTGAAACTACTATTTAAAATCGAATAATATTCGGTATCCTTGAATTGCTTTTTATCAAAGTCAACCTCAATTTTTGGATCGAAAGCACCTCTTGCAGCCATTAAACTCGCCTGTGCCTTATTTATTTCTAAATTAGCGTTTTTAACTAGCGGATGAAATGTTTTGACATATCCCAAATATTCATTGAATGTAAATTCCAGTTCTTGAGGTAATGTTGTTTCATTTACTCTCTCTTGAGCTTGAAGATTCAAAGCGAAAATTAGTAAAAATAAAATATAATATTTCATTATTTTTTTTCTTTAGTTTTTCCACTTTTTTGACCCATTTCATAATAATCTGGTGGGAAACCGTTAAGTGTGCGCCATATTTCAAACCAAACAGGTACGTTGTTTAGTAGGGCAATTGTTTGTGCTCCAGATCCAATACTTAATTGTTTTGGCCAAGGATCTTCATTAGGGTCAGGGGCAATTAGCACTCTGAATTTTCCATTATCACTGATGAATTTTTCAACTGCAATAATTCTGCCGCCAAATGTTCCGTATGACATATCTGGCCAACCTGAAAATACAATAGTAGGCCAACCATCAAACCAGATTCTTATTTTGGCCCCCTTGGAAATTAAAGGCAAATCTAATGGGTTTACGAAGGTCTCTACAGCAATATCGTACTGTGATGGCATTACGGTAGCAATAGGTGTTCCTTCTTTAATGGTCTCACCAATTCCTGTTTGTAAAGCACGAATTATGTATCCATTTTGGGCCGCTTTGATATAATACAGGTCATTACGAATGCTGTAATTGGCATATTGATTTTTAAGTTTGTTTACTTGTGCTTCAGTGTCATATTGATTGCTCAATGCGGTGAATTGGTCGCTTTCTGCCTTAGCAACTTTTTCATTGTATTCCGCTGTAATACGGTTAAGCTCTACTTTTGCATTTAGTAATTCGTTTTGAGTGGTTAACAGTTTGTTTTCTTGAGTGATTATCTTAGCTTCTACTTCTTGCTGTTTTAATCTTTTCTCTTCTACATCAGTCATTGCTTTTAAACCTTCACTGTTCAATTGTACCACTCGATTGAACTGCGTGTTAGCTATTTTAAGTTGTGTTTTGACGGCAACTAAATCAATCGAATCACTCTTAATTTTAAAATTAGCTTGCTTTAGCTTGTTTTTAGCTTGCTCTAACTTCAGGTTTTTTTCGCTTTGAATCGATACAATTTGACTAGCTAACGCCCCGTACTTAGAACTGTAGGAATTTAGAGCTTGACTTTTAGCATTCAATTGATTCATAGTATTTTGTACTAAGTTAGGGTCCATATAATCCTCTTTTATCTCAGAGATGAAAAGGATGGTATCCCCTTTTTTTACAAAATCTCCTTCTTGTACATACCATTTTTCAATTCGACCTGCGATCACACTTTGAATAGATTGCGGTCTTTGGCTTGGTTTTACGGTAGTTACGGCTCCTTTACCGGATATATTTTGCGTCCAAGGCAGGAATAAGGTAAATAACGCTAAGATGGCAACAAGCGTTATAAGTCGGTTTAAAATTTTATAGTGTGGTCTTGTTTGAAGTCCTTTAACTGTTTTGAAACGGTCAAGGTGGTTGTCAATATGTTTATTGTGGTCTGATATATTTAACATACAGTTATTTTTTTAAATCTAAGATAATTTGTCCGTTTTCCATAGTGATATTTCTGTTGCACTTGGTTTTCCAATACTGATTTTTTGACGATACGATGATAGTCCATTTGTGTTCTTTAGCGGTAATGAAATCGATTATTTCATTGGCAACTGTGTCATCCATGTTGTATGTAGGGTCTTCATAAAACAAAATCTTGGGCTTATTGATAATACTTCTAGCTAGTAATAATTTTTGAGTATCAGATGATGATAATTGTTTTCCTTCTGGAAAAAGAGCTGTGTCTAAACCTTGCGGTAGCGACTTTATGAATTTTTTTAATTGCATTCCTTCAATAGCCCATTTTAAACTTTCCTCTGATGCGGCAGGATTTTTAAAGGTAATATTTTCGAGCACAGTACCTTCAAATGGAGTCTCTCCATATATGATACTTTCTATTTGAGATCTAAATTGGTTGAGATTGATTTTCTTAAAGCTATTGTCGTTGATAGATATTGCACCATGGCAGGGCTGAATTAATCCCGATAATATGCGTATCAAGGTTGTTTTTCCAGAACCGTTTGCTCCGTCAATAAATATGCGTTCGCCCTGATCGATATTTAAGTTGATGTTGTTTAAAATTTTAGTTTGCGAATCTGGAAAGTTAAAACTAACATTTTCAACTTCTAAAGCGATAGAGGTATAGCAATTGTCATAATCTAATGTGAATTCCTGTTCCAGTTTCATATCAGTTATCAATCCTATTTTTTCAACTGATGTTAAAACATCGTAAAGTGTTTCAAGACCTATTACGATTTTTTCGACTGAGTTAATTACTAATAAAATAATGATTTCGGCAGCAACAAATTGACCAATATTCATTTGTTGAGACAGTACTAAGTACCCTCCAATAGATAATAAACTGGCTGTTATTATTATTTTGAAAATGATTAGCTGGCTAAATTGAGTTTTAATTACGGAGAAGTGTTTTTCTCTATAATTTAGATAATCTGAAACTAACATGTCATTTTTATTCAGTGCGAAATCGTGATGTGAAGTATTTCGGAAGCTAAAATTATTACGAGCAATTTCCTGCAACCATCCAGCAACTTTATACTTGTATTTTGATTCTTTCATACTTGTTTCTAATCCATTATTGTAAGAGAATTTGAAAATAAAGTAGAGTAGTAACAACATTAATATTCCAAAAATGATGAAATAATTGTGGTATAAAGACAACAGTATGATCCCAAAAATAATTTGTAGTATCGCTGCTGAAAAATCGATTAACAATTTAGCTGTTCCTTTTTGGATCATTAAGGTATCAAAAAACCGATTTGCGAGTTCTGGCGGATAGGTATTGTAATATTCTTCAAATTTTATTTTGGGCAAACGAACCGCAAATTCAAAGGAGGATCGAATAAATATTTTTTGTTGTAAGTTTTCCATGATACGCAACTGCATTAATGAAAGCACTCCAACAAGAGCTACACCAAAAACGACTAAAACAATTAAAACAATCCAAGAAGCACTTGCTCTTCCCGATTGAATAAAATTAGTGATGGCTTGTATTCCTAGAGGTAGCGATAAACTGATCACTCCGGAAAGGATTCCGTAGAAAAACAATTGGTAAACATCCTTCCTATCTAATTCAAGTAAATTATAAAATCGCTTTAATGGGTTCATATATGCTGCTTGTTAATTTTTTTTGTCTTTTGTCTGGTTTATACTAGCTACAACTTTGCGCTGTGATGCCTTCCAGCTATTTATTCTTTTATTAATATGGTATTGATTAAGTCCATAAAAAAGTTTGTGGGGGATACTTGTTCGTTACAATCGGTAATAGTCGATAGATGTTCTTTTAAAAAATGTTGGTGTAAAGAACCTTTTACAATGGTTGAAATCAGACTTTTGGCAAAAGGATAATCCGGATTGATTTCGTTTACAATAGCGACCATTCTATTAATTAATCTTTTGTAAATTAAGAAATAACCTTCTTTATTTTCTTCATCAATCTCTTTAGTATACAAGGTTTTAGTGAATTCTATAATAACAATTCTATTTAAAATTCTTTCATTGACATGTTCCGTTCTCTCATCATCAACTATTTTTTCAGTGACAATAACAATAGCTCGCTTTAAGCGCTCCATAGGATCATCAATATTAGTCAATTTGAAAATCATTTTGTATTCAATCCAACTCCAATACCATGAACATAAATATACCAGCAGTTTATGCTTGTTCTCAAAATACCTGTAAATCGAACTTTCATTAGATCCAATGCGTTCTCCTAATTTTTTAAAAGTAAAATTGTCAAATCCTTTTTCATCTATTAAAATGATACTTTCTTTAATTATTTTTTTTCCAAGAGCTGATGTTTCAGGATCTTTTACAAAGATATTATCTGAAATTTGAATTTTTATATTTGTGATTAAACTATGCATTTGAATGGTTTACGTTTAAAAATCGATTTCAAAGCCAAAATTGATGTTTTTAAGTTCTACATTATCAAGTGGAATACTATTTTCATTCAAATATAAATGCTTTAAATGAGATAAAGTATTAATATTTTGCGGGAATTCCTTTAATGTGTTTTGGCGCAAACTTAAATATTCTAAATTTTTAAGTTTTAACATTTCACTAGGCATGTAATTGATTCGATCATTATCAAGATACAACGATTTTAGATTAGGTAACTTTGCTAAAATGACTAACGATTGAGGTAGGTCTAAGTTTTTCTCATTATTTAAATACAATTTTTCAAGGGTTTTAAGTTTAGAAAAGTCTTTAGGTAAGACCTTAAAATCGTTTCCACTTAAATCTAATGTTTTTAATTTTTTCAGCAAGAACAATTCTTTAGGTAGTTCTTTTAAATGATCATCCTTTAAACTTAGATATTCTAAATTCACAAATTTAGAAAAGTCTACTTTTTCTAAATCAATGTTGTTACTGCTCAAGTCTAGACGAATAATCGTTTCGGGATTTGAGAGTACGGTAGTATTTTGAGCTTTAGTATTTACATGGAATAGAAGCGTTACAATCAAGCATTGAAGGAGTAAATTTTTCACAGCACTATTTTTTTGATATTAATAAGTGCAAATATAATAGTATTACTATCAAAAACAATAGTAATACCTGTTTTATTTTATAATTAAGGCTATTCAAATTGAATAACCTTAATTATCAACTAGTGGTGTGGGCTTCTTAAAGTAAAGAATGCTGAGTCATCACGGCAGGTTTTTCGATTCCCATTAATTCTAAAATAGTTGGCGCGATATCACCTAACACTCCGTTTTGAATTTGTTTCAATTCTTTGTCCACTAAGATAATAGGGACAGGGTTAGTCGTGTGCGCCGTATTTGGACTTCCGTCAGGGTTGATCATAGTTTCACAGTTTCCATGATCTGCAATTACTATAGTGGTGTAATTATTGGCTAGTGCCGCTGTAATCACTTTTTCTACACATTTGTCAACCGCTTCACAGGCTTGGATTGCCGCACTCATAATTCCAGTATGGCCCACCATGTCTCCATTGGCAAAATTAAGACATACAAAATCTACTGCTCCTTTTTCAAGCTCTGGAATTAAGGCATCCGTTAATTCAAAAGCACTCATTTCAGGCTGTAAATCATAGGTAGCAACTTTTGGAGAGCTTTTCAGGATGCGGTCTTCCCCAAAGAAAGGCTCTTCTCGTCCGCCGGAAAAGAAAAAAGTTACGTGAGGGTATTTTTCAGTCTCTGCAATTCTAATTTGAGTTTTGTTGGCCTTTTCTAAAACTTCACCCAATGTTTCTGTAAGGTTATCTTTGTTGTAAACGACTTTTACGTTTTTATAAGTTTCGTCATAATTAGTCAAGGTTACATAGTACAAGTTTAATTTGTGCATGTTTTGCTCATGAAGGTCCATTTGGGTTAAGGTCTCCGTTAACTCTCTACCTCTGTCCGTTCTGAAATTGAAGAAAATAACAACATCGTACTCTTCAATGGTGGCTAGTGGTTTATCATCTGAATCGGTCATTAAAATGGGTTCGATGAATTCATCGGTTATATTGTTTGCATAACTTTCTTCGATATCTGCCACTGCATTTTTTGAATGTGTTCCTTGTCCGTTTACTAGTAAATCATAAGCTAATTTTATTCTTTCCCAGCGTTTGTCTCGATCCATAGCATAATACCTACCAATCACGGAAGCTATTTTTACCGAAGTATCTGCGATGTAGTTTTCTAGATCCTGAATGTATTTTTTTCCTGATTTTGGGTCGACGTCACGACCGTCAGTGAAGGCATGGACAAAGACGTCTTTCAATCCGTAATCTTGTGTTGCGTCAATCAAAGCGCGTAAATGGGAGGTATGTGAATGTACTCCTCCGTCAGAAACCAATCCTAAAAAATGCACTTTTTTATGATTGTCTTTGGCATATTGAAAGGCGTCTTTGAGTACTTGTTCTTTTGCTAGCGTTTTATTGGTGACAGCCAGATTTATTTTGGCTAAATCCTGGTAAACTATGCGTCCTGCTCCAAGATTCATGTGCCCTACTTCGCTATTTCCCATCTGTCCTTCTGGCAGCCCCACATTTAAGCCGTCCGTTCTAAGTTGAGCACTTGGATAATTTTTATAGAGATTATTTATATATGGAATATTGGCGTTGTCGATTGCGGACACTTTAGGGTCGAGAGATTTTCCCCAACCATCTAATATCATAAGAATTACTTTTTTGTTCATAAGAATTAATTTTAAACAAAGATAAAGTATTTCAAAAATCTTAGAGACGAACAAAAGCACTATTATGTATTCAGGAATGAACGTACCTAAATAGTGTTTATTTTGTTATAGAATGTGTGTTTTTTTAAAATTAACGCACCCTAGATTTTGCTTTTCAGGCTATTGTAATCAATAAAATAGCGAACACTTATCGAAAAGGTATGATTCAACGCCTCGTTGTTCAATAGGTTTGTGACATTGTCCCTAAAGTCCTTATTAATGTCGTTATCAAAATTCGCAGCATTATTTCTGTACAAAACAGAAACTTGACTTCCAGGGGCAAACCACCATGAGTAGGAAAGGTCAAAATTCCAGGAGTAGAAACTGGAGTCTTTATTAGTGGTGTAATTTTCATAATCACCTAGTCTTCCGTCTTTGTTTAGATATAAAAAATTCTTGTTCTCTGCATACGACCAATATTGGCGTACAGCCACATTAAAATTCATTTTACTGCTAATGGAGTATTTTCCAGAAAGACTATTGGAATAGGTAATCACGTTTCTGTTTGCAAAAATAATAGTCTCTGGTGTTGACTTATTTAAATCTTCATCTACACTGTCAACGTAGCCCCTATTGTTGTTTCTTCTCGAGAATTGAAAACGATAGTCTAACGAAAACTTATCGTTAAAACGGTATCTGGGACTTAATGAAAAGTCATAAGATCTTCTTTCTGTTTCATTAAAAATAGAGTAGGATGGATTGAAATCAAACGCGAATTTATTGTTGTAATTCGTAGAGATGTATAACCAAGCGTTATATCTTTCAGGTAGAATTACGTACCTGTTATCTGCTCTTGCTTCATAAAAGTCATAGGATTCAAATGGGCTTATGTTGATGCCGAATCCGACAAAGTGATTCTTTTTAGTATCAATGTTCAGGCTAGCATTAAAATTATTTTCTTGAATCTTTCCTGTTTCTTTTTGAAATTGGGTGTAGACATTAGAGTTTATCCTAAAAGTATTAAATAGTTTCGTTGGATTTAAAATCCGATAACTTGCATTCCCATAGAAGCTATAATAATTTGTTTGAAAGTTGATTCCTAAGTCATTATTATCAAAATCTTTTGTGACAAGATCAGTACCCATACTGTATCGGTATTGACCGCTGGTTTCTCCGATATTTAAAGAGCTAGAAATTCCTTTTTTATCCATGATGTCATTTACATAGCTGTATTTAAAGTTTCCAGAAAGATTATAAGTGTTCTTTATGGTGTTTAAGTCCCATACTAAAGCAGAGACGTTTGCGTCGCGAAAACTTCCATTTCTAGTAACATTAGTGTTGATGAAAGAAATTGCAGAGTTTGTGCGAAAACGCTGGTCTAAAACCATTACGTTGTAATTAGACAAGGGTTCTACTTGTTCTCTTCTTGTTTCTTGGGTGTCTTTGTTCTTAATTGTTGCAAACGTCTTTTTTGTTACCGCATTAAGAATTCCTACTCCTAGTCCGTCTTTTGTTCGTCCTGATACTTTCAAGGCATTTATGAGGTCGACACTCGAAGGGTTGTCAATAATCGTCTCGTTAGCCGCAGCCGTTGGGTAGTTCACTGGTCTGCCTCCAATTCTTCTGGAATAGACTAAATCTCCTTTGCTAAATAGATCCGTACCTTCTGTAAAAAAAGGTCTGTTTTCATTAAATTGTTGTTCGAATGGCCCTAAATTTAGTATTTGATCGTCATATTTAGTTTGGCCAAAATCAGGAATCAAGATGGCATCAAGGGTAAAAGCATCATTAATTCCATATTTTATATCTAAACCTCCTTTTAAAGTACCTACAGTTTTTTGATGACCATTAGCATTTACGTAAAAGGAAGAATAGGGCATCAAAAATAGACGCGTAGGTGGTTTTATGTTTTCTATACCTTCCAGTATTCCAGTTTGTTGTGTGAATGTTCCAAGTTTTGAATCAATAAAATTCCAAGTATATTTTTGACGGTCTCGTTTTATTTCTCGGAAGAAATTAAGGCCCCAAGTTTGTTTTTTTTCTGCAGAAAAACGCAGTGCGGCATAAGGGATTCTCATTTCTACTACCCAACCAAAATCAGTAATTATTGCCTTGCTTTTCCATATGGCATCCCAAAAATAATCTTCGCCATTAGTATCTGTCATGATGCAATCGGCTTGACCATCAGCAGCGTTGACAAAAAACTGGAAATCTTGTTGGCCATCATTGAAACCATTGATAAAAACTCCAAAAGCATCAGCTATACCAAAGCTGTCTCTTTGTGAAATCTCTTTTCTAATTTGATCCGGTTCGTCGTCATACAATAACGCGGCAACATAGATAGCATCATTATCATATACTACTTTTACGATTGTCTTTTTATTTTCGGGAATTGGCCGCCCATTGTCAGGCTGGAACATTATGAAATCACTAGCTTCTGAAGTTGATTTCCATACGCTTTCATCCAGTTTTCCGTCGATGGTTATATTGTCTGTGGTAAACTTAGTTTGTAATACCTTCTTTTGGCTGTAGCCAAAGGTGAAAACGAAAACAAAGAATGTCAAATAAAAGTATTTCATGAAATGTACTGTGAATGAAGCGGAACTAATGGAAATCCGTTTTTTAGATTTAAGGTATATTATATGAATAGCACTTAATCATACTTTACATAGTAGACTGATTTAAAAAGATATTGTTACACTTTAATAGCAGAGATTTAAAACTTATTTTTAATGACATTGTAATCAATGAAATAGCGAACGCTTACTGATAAGATATTAGTCATATTACTGTCAAACACGTTCTTTAGGTTTGTATTCAGTCTTCTTTCGACATTGCGACTGCCTTCTTGAGCATAGTTGCGGTATAAAATGGATAATTCACTTCCGGGTGCAAACCACCAAGAGTACGATAAATCAAGATTCCAAGAGTTGAAATTTCTATTTCTATTTAAGAGGTAGCTGTTGTTCTCGGCTAAAGTACCATTGTCTTGTAGAGTAAAAAATGCTTGGTTGTCTGAATAGGACCAGTAATAACGAGCGGTCAAATTAAGCGTCATTTTGTTGTTGATTGCATATTTCCCGATGAGATCATTTTGCAAAACTTCTCTATTTCTTTTTCCTATTATGATGTCCGAATTTTCAAAACCCACCCATCCAAGATCATTTGTTTTATGTGTGTAATCGATAACAAGAAAAACCGAAAACTTATCGTTAACTCTATATTTTGGCCCAATTGCGAGACCGTAATTAGCTCTTCCTTCTTGGTCGAATTTTGTGAAACTTTGAGTAAAGTCAAACGTGAAAGCGTTGTTGCTATTAAACTCTACGCCTAAATACGCAAATACACTTTTGGGCACTTGTAAATAACGGCCATAGACCCTTGGTTCATAAAAATCATATGCTTCAAAAGGTTTTATGTCTAAACCAAGTTCAAAATAGTGATTGCGCTTTGTAGTTGCCTTAATCGTTGGCTTGTAATAACCTTCTTGTAGTTTACCAGTAGGATTGTCATACGCTAAGCTGAATTCATTTTGAAATTTGAAGGTGTTGAATTTTTTTGTGGGATTTAATATTCTGTAGCTTAGATTGGAGTATAGGTTATTGAAATTAGTATAGAAATTGATTCCTAGATCATTGTTGTCATAATCTCTGGAGGTATATCTTCCGGAGAGGGAATATCTATATTTTCCGCTTGTTTTAGCGAAATTTAGCGATGTTTTAAAGCCATCATAATCTTCGGTGGTATTGATCGAGCTGTATTTAAAATCACCATATAAGTTATAAGAATTTGCTGTAGTACTTAAGTCAAATAATAAAGCGGAGACATTAGCGTCTCTAAAGTTTCCATTTCGGGTTGTATTCGTGTTGACAAATGATATGGAGGAGTTTTGTCTAAAGCGTTGATCTAAGACCAAAACATTATAATTAGTCAGCGGTTCTATTACTTCTTCACGCGTTTCTTTGGTAACGGTATTTTCTATCGTGGCATAGGTTTTTTCGGTCACAGCATTAAGGAAACCTATGCCTAACCCTTTCTCGGTTCTCCCAGATACTTTTATGGCATTGATTAAATTTACAGAGCTGGCATAGTTCGTTACTTCTTCGTCAGTCGTTACATCCGGGTAGGTGCTTGGTGCTCCTCCAATTCTTCGGGAATAAAAGATGTTTCCAATGTTGAATAAATTAGTTCCTTCGGTGAAAAATGGCCTGTTTTCATCTAGTCTCTGTTCAAAAGGTTCTAGATTCAATATGGCATTATCGAATTTAGTTTGTCCAAAATCAGGTACTAAAATAGCGTCTAAGGTAAAAGAGTCATTGATACCGTATTTGATATCAAGTCCTCCTTTGAAAGTTCTGTCAGCTGCAAAATCATCTTCTTGATAGTAAGCAGATACATAAGGGATAAAGAAAAGTCGTACTGGAGGCTTAATATTTTCTATTCCTTCGAGTGTTCCTGCTTGAGTAATTACAGCGCCAATCTTAGTGTTGACGCGATTCCAAGTGTATTTTTGGACATCACGTTTTATTTCACGCATAAAGTTCAATCCCCACGTTTGTTTTTTGGCATTGGAAAAACGCAAGGCGGCATAAGGAATTTTCATTTCAACAACCCATCCAAAATTAGTGATCGTGGCTTTGCTTTTCCATATGGCATCCCAGGAAAAATCTTCCTTCCCTTCTGTGGCCAAACAATCCATTTGAACATTAGCGGCACTTACAAAAAATCTAAAATCTTGCTGGCCATCGTTAAATCCATTAATTGAAACTGAAAAATGATCAGATACTCCAAATACATCACGATTTGTTATTTCTTTTTGAATCTTGTTGGGTTCGTTATCGTATAAAATTGCCGAGATGTAAATTGCCTCGTTATCGTATAAAACCTTTATCTCTGTTTTCTTGTTTTCACTGATAGGTTTCCCGTTGTCAGGCTCAAACATAATGAAATCAGTAGCAATGTTAGTGTTTATAAGCCACGCTTGCTCGTTGATTTCGCCATCAATGGTAATGTTTTCTGTTGTGGATTTTGCAAAAAGAGTTTTTTTCTGACAAGAAGCGTCCAAACTAACTAAAAAGAAAAAAAGCAAAACAAAATAGGATAACTTTGGCATGAATTATGGTTTGGTTAAAACAAAAGTAGCAAAATTAACATAACCACCAAGTTTCGTGATAAATTTTTAAGAATCATAAATAGGTTCAAAACGGTTAAAGATTCCTTAAAAGAGAAATTCGGTTGGCCGATTAGATAAATTTTAATACTTTTGCAAACTTTAAATTATTATTTAAAACAATTAAAATCAATGATGTATAAAATATTGCCGGGCCTTTTTTTGATATTTATTTCCTTTGCGACAAGCAATTTGTTTTTCTCAGAGGCTAAAACTGAAACGAGAAAGGAAGTCGCTAGTGTCATAAAAACTAATTGTGAAAGTAATGAGGAAGTTGTTTACCATAACTTGAATGCTAATGATTGCACTTTGCCGAAAATGGAAAGCTTCACCGAAGCCCTTAAAGGTTTCTATTTATTGAAAGAGAAAAGGTTAGTTAGAAAAAACATACTGACTTTAATTGATTTTAGTATGTCGTCTAATTCAAAAAGACTGTGGGTGATTGATCTTACCACTAATACAATTTTATATAATTCTTTAGTAGCCCACGGGAGAAATACAGGAAATGAGTTCGCGACCAGTTTTTCAAATTCGGCCGAATCTTTTAAAAGTAGTCTTGGATTTTATGCTACAGGCGAAATATACAGTGGAAAGCACGGAAAATCACTAAGATTAGATGGATTGGAAAAAGGGGTTAACAGTAACGCCAGAGATAGAGCAATTGTTATTCATGGAGCAGATTATGTTTCCAGTTCTTTTATACAAAACAACAAGCGATTAGGAAGAAGTTTAGGTTGCCCTGCGCTTCCTATGAATCTATCCAGCGAGATAATACAAACGATTAAAGACAAGTCTTGTTTGTTTATTTATTATCCTTCAAACAGTTATAAAGTTGCCTCTAGATTAGTTTCGTAACATTTATTCCAATTCGCATTAAAAAAGATGCCGTTTGTAAAGCTACGAACGGCATCTTTTTCAGTATTGGTATTTTAGTATAGCTAAGGAATTGGATTTTCTCTTATTTTATGGAGAAGTCCTAATAAGGTAAGTAGTAATTGGGTTACTGTTTAACACGGAAGGATATGTTCTCTGATGTGTTTTTTACGTCAAGGACTTTTCCTTTGTTCATCTAACTTAGTTTCTAATAGAAGCCGGTAGTTTTAATCCGCTCGCGGAACTAAATTCATTGTTTGTTATGTGAACGATTCTTTTTTCGCCAACGTCCAGGAAATCTTTACTGTGTATTTTTTTCGATGTGTTTCTAAAAAGCTAGTAACTGAATTTGATATTGGCTTTATGATATGATGAAAGTAAGGCTGTTTATTCTTAGTTAAAAAAAAGATTAAAAAGGAAGTTGTCTCTGAATCGTCAGCTTCAAATTGAAAACTTATTTGATGTTTATTAGTACTGAGGCCCCGTCGCGATTATAAATAGGTCTTTTAGGATGTTTTGTTTTGATAGGATAGATCCCATTGTGAAAAAATAATAGTCGTAACGATTTAATTTTAAAATGGTTATAGTTAAAGCGCTTTTTTTTGATGAGATTTCCATTAAAAAACTTGTTTCAAAGCCAACTTATTTTCTATATTTGCATCTCAGTAATGCGAAAGTAGCTCAGTTGGTAGAGCTCCAGCCTTCCAAGCTGGTTGTCGCGAGTTCGAGCCTCGTCTTTCGCTCTTTAATAAGCCTAACTTTTATAAAGTTAGGCTTATCTGTTTTATAGCAAGTTTGTCGTCCCGTCGAGATGGACGCGAAACCTTGAGCCTAAACTTAATCGTGTCGACTTTTTTATTAGTCTCATTAAACTTTTTTTAATTCATGTAGGATGAAAATAGAGTTTTAATCACCTCTAATTTCAGGTGTTAAATTCTTTTTGTTTTTTTTTAAAAAAACTTGCCATAAAGAGGATTAATTTGTACATTTGCATCCTGCTAATGCGAAAGTAGCTCAGTTGGTAGAGCTCCAGCCTTCCAAGCTGGTTGTCGCGAGTTCGAGCCTCGTCTTTCGCTCTGTAATAAGCCTAACTTGTATAAAGTTAGGCTTATTTTTTTTACAGCAAGTTTACTGGTTTTTTTATTTTATGTAACTGATATCAGTCCCGGTTTTAAGTTCTTCAGCGATTTGATTTTGTTTGAAGAGCCTGGCTGAGAACTCTCCTTTCACTATTATCTGGTCACCATCTACTTTCAGCCAACTTCCTTCGCGTAATCCCAATACAGGGATGGTGTTGTAAGCGTGAAACTCTTTTATTCTAGTGTCTCGGGTTTCGCCCATGTGTTTTGACTGCAGATCTGCATCTAAAAAATGTGCGTTGAGGTCGAAAGGAAGAATCCCTAATGTTTTAAAGCTTGGAGGATAAACAATAGGCATATCGTTAGTGGTTTGCATGGTTAGTCCGCAAATAACGCTTCCCGCGCTTGTTCCTAGGTAGGGAGTTCCTTTTTTTATGCTTGCTTCAAGAGCATTCATGATGTTGTTTTTATACAATTCAGCCACCAGTACAAAAGTGTTGCCTCCACCAGTAAAAATTCCTTCTGCGCTTTCGACGGCTGATGCTGCATCATCAAATTCATGTATTCCTTGTACCGCGATATTTATTTTGGCGAAAGCCAAAGCAGCCTTTGCTGTATATTGCTCGTGTGAAATACCACTAGGTCGCGCGTATGGAATAAATAGTATCGTTTTACAATTAGCAAAGTGGATTTTTAACTCGGGCAGCAGGTATTCTAAATAGTCACTTCCGTGCACTGTGGATGTACTTGCAATAATTATATTTTTCATTTTTTGGACTGTTTTATTCCATATAAAGGTATAAAATCAGGTTTCTTATTTTTGTGTTTTTCGTTTTTTATTAACTTTTTTTTACCAAGTCTTTAGTAATTAATTTGGAGGGGATTAGGATACTTTTACGAGCTATCCACATTTAAGTTGGTGCTAATTTGATGAGTAGATTCTTATTTGTGTGGTTTATTTTTTCGCTTTGCCAAATGACTTATGGTCAGGTTGTCACCGAAAGAGAGATTCATAGAAAGATTTCTTCGCAGGGGGTTCCGGTTCAGGGAATCGAAGTAGTGAATCTAATGAGCGAGAAAAGCACCATTTCAAATGCGAATGGTCAATTTTCTATTATGGCTAAAGTAGCGGATGTTGTCGTCTTTACTTCTCTTAAATATGAATATTAAAAGAAAGTTTTGCAACAAGCGGACATCGATAAAAACATCTTGAATATCGAAATCCGAGCAGCGATTATTGAGGTTGACGAGGTCGTTATTCAACGGTATGACCACATCAATGCAGTATCTTTGGGGATTGTTTCTAAAAATTAAAAAACATACACTCCCGCAGAAATGAAGTTAAGAACAGCTGGCGAATTCAAGCCCATAATGCTGTTAGGATTGATTTGGGGATCAATGCCTTTAGATCCATTGATTAATAAAATAAACGGAAGAACGAAACGACTAAAAAAAGAAGTGCTTTTAGAAAAGAAAGAATTAAATTTAAAGTATTTGAGGGTTCTTTTTGGAGAGGATTATTTTGTGAATTATTTGAAAATCCCTTTGGAATACGTAGAAGGATTTAAATATTATGGCGTTGAAAACGAAAAATTTACCATAATTTTAAAGTCAAAAAACAAAGTAACCACCGAATTCTTATTGGGTAAATTAGCTATAAAATATAATGAAATTATTGCCTGTGAAAACGAATAGTACTTTTATCTTGTTTGTGATTTTACTTTCTCAAGTTGTTTTAGGGCAAAGTATAGATTCAAAAAAAATTTATGGAAAAATAAGTTTTGATTCTCTTGTTGTAGAAGGGGTGAATGTTATAAACCTAATGACAGAGAGTGTAACTTCTTCAGATAAAGAGGGATTGTTCTTTCTTTCTGCAAAAGAAGGGGATGTTTTAGTTTTTTCTGCTGTAAATCTCGTAACTTTACGTAAACGAGTAGATAAACAAGTTTTGTCGTCGTCTGTTGTCCAAATTAAAATGGCTTCTGAGAGTATCGACTTAAAGGAAGTTGTTATTGATGAAAGCAGTCAGATTAGTGCTGAGAATTTAGGAATTGTTCCTTTTGGGCAAAAGAAGTATTCACCCGCAGAACGTAAATTATTTACAGCTACTTCTGGTGAAGGCATTGATGGACTTTTAAATGCCATTTCCGGACGAAAAGCAATGCTTAAAAAAGAAGTTGCGATAGAATATAAAGAACAAATGTTAGTCAAGTTAGACTATCTTTTTACACCAGACTACTACACCGGTACTTTAAAAATCCCGGAAGAATATATTCGAGGATTTCAATATTATTGCGTTGAGGACAACGATTTGGTGGGTTCTATAAATTCAAGAAACAAAACATTGTCTCAATTTTTGATTATCATACTAGCTAAAAAATACAACAAAATCATAGCAAATGAAAAATAAAATAGGAATCTTAATACTGTGTTTATTTTGTCAATTTTGTTTTGGTCAAATTGAATCGAGAAAAACACTCAAAGGTCAGGTGAGAAATGATTTGGCGCCAGTTGAAAACGTAATTGTTTTTGATGCTAATTCAAAAACGGGTGCAATTGTCAATGAATACGGTTTTTTTACAGTTTTGGCTAAAGTAAATGATACCTTGGTTTTTTCAAGTCTGACGTTTAAATCTAAAAAAGTCGTGCTTAAAGAAGAGGATTTTATTACGCCTCAATTTATAGTAACGCTGGAGGTCTTCACAAATGAATTAAAGGAAGTGTTGATTGCTGCCAAAAAAGAGCTGAGTCCAATTCTAGGAGAATCACAGAAATATGTTGACTTGATGTACTTTGGAGATCAAAAGTCGGCACTAAAAAATGCAGCCATGCCGCGAAATGGTAGTATAGAATATGGAACGAACTTTGTTAGAATATATAATGATGTACTAAAAATATTGAGAAAGAATAATCCTGAAAAGGTAGATTTTTACAAGGAGACGAGTTTCTCAGAACTTGTTTTGAAAAGAATTAATTATTCTTTTTTTTCCAATACGCTGAATTTAAAAGACGACGAGATTAAACTTTTTCTTGTTTTCTGTGAAAACGATAGTAAATCGAGAACATTAATGCAGCCTAGTGCTGAATTCCAACTCATGGATTTTTTAATTACTAAAAATAAGGAATACAAAAAAATAACAACCTTTTAAATAGATGGATGAAGGACCTTTCCTCTATTAAAGATAAAAATGAAGTACTGAATTCTACAATGCTGGGTGTAACAACTTCAATTATTGTTATTTTGGGAAGAGAGCGATACAGAGAATTACTCTTTTAATAATGGCAATTTTACGCAACGTATTGGTTTTCTTGTTATAAAAAAGGAAGAGTGCAAAAGAATTGCTACTTTTGCACAATGAAAAAAACAATAGTATATCTCGTTTGCGGAGTCTTCTTTTTGAGTTTAACCTCTTTTGGATTTCATAAGTTTTATGTGGCGGTATATCAAATAAATTATGCACCTGAAAAGGAAATGCTACAAATTACCGCGAGAATTTTTGCGGATGACTTGAATAAAGCATTAGAGAAGAGATACACTAAGAATCACTACTTAGGTACAGACAAAGAATCTCCCGAAGATATAATTTCACTAAAAAAATATTTATCAGAGAAATTTACAATAAAAGTCAATGGTCAATCTAAGTCTCTGAATTTTTTAAGTAAAGAACTAGAAGGAGATGTCCTTATATGCTATTTAAGCATAAAAGACATTCAAAAATTAAAATCACTACAGGTGCATAATGCTGTTTTAGTTGATTGGAATTCCGAGCAACAAAACATTGCCCACTTTACCGTTCTGGGAATAAAACAAAGTTTTCTTTTTACCGTATCATCTTCTGAAAGAATGTTAAAATTCTAATAGAGGAGGGGATGCTTGTTAAAAAACAGTATTTTCACGTCCTAAATAATTCGAATTCTACACATGAAAAAAATCACATTATTTTTTATTCTTCCGGCAATGTTATTTGCTCAAGAAAAAGCAACAACAGTTACTCCAAAGCAATCAGGTAAATACGACACCAATAAGTTTAGTCAGATGTACGATTTATTAGCAACGCCTAATATGTTTCGTAACGCTGCAGGTGCTCCTGGTCCAGCTTATTATCAACAACAAGCAGATTATAAAATCGATATCGAGTTAGATGATAAAAATGCTAAATTAAGCGGTTCTGAAATGGTTACTTACTATAACAATTCTCCGGATAATTTAGATTATTTATGGGTTCAATTAGATCAAAATCAACAAGCTAAGGATTCTGAGTCTCCGTTAGCGGAAAGCGAAAGAATAACACAAACTTTTCCAGCTTCTAATTTTACCGAAAAATTTTTAAAAAAACCTTTAGACCGTGGTTTTAATATTGAGTACGTCAAGGATTCAAAAGGAGCTCCGATGACGTACACGATCAATCATACCATGATGAGAATAGACTTGGCTTCGCCAATGAAACCAGGTACATCATTATCCTTTTCTATAAAATGGGACTACAACATCAACGATTACCAGAAAGAGGGTGGTCGTTCCGGATATGAATCATTTGAAAAAGAAGGAAATAGGTTGTATGTAATTGCACAGTTCTATCCTAGAATGGCAGTCTACAATGACGTTGAAGGTTGGCAAAATATGCAGTTTTGGGGAAGCGGTGAATTTGCTTTACCATTTGGAGATTTTGATGTTAACATCACCGTTCCTGCAGATCACATCATGGAAGCGACTGGAGAATTGATGAACAGAAGTGAAGTGTTTACGCCGGCACAAGTTAAAAGATACGAATTAGCAAAGAAAACATTTGACAAACCTGTAGTAATTGTTACACAGGAAGAGGCAGAGGCAGCTGAAAAAGGTTTCTCTGAAAAGAAAAAAACATGGAAATTTAGCGCTAAGAATGTGAGAGATTTTGGTATTGCCACTTCAAGAAAATTCATCCTTGACGCTATGGCTGTTCAATTAAGCAATAAAACAACCATGGCAGTTTCTATTTATCCTAAAGAAGCAAATCCGCTATGGGGAGAAACGTCAACTATAACTGTGGCGCATACACTAAGAAGTTATTCTGCGCATACCTTTGATTACCCTTATCCGAAAGCAGTTTCGGTTTCTGCAGAAGATCAAGGAATGGAATACCCTATGATTTGTTGGAATTTTGGTCGTCCTGATGCAAAAGGAGTGACAAGTGAACAAGTTAAAAATGGGATGATGGGTGTTGTGATTCACGAAGTAGGTCATAATTTTTTCCCAATGATTGTGAATTCAGATGAGCGTCAATGGACTTGGATGGATGAAGGATTAAACTCTTTTATGGAATTCATGGCAGAGGATGAACTGGGAACTAATTTTCCATCAAGACGTGGTCCTGCAAAGAACATCGTACCTTATATGAGTGGTGACCAGAAATTCCTGGAGCCTATCATGTCAAATTCAGAGAGTATAATGCAGTTTGGTAATAATGCATACGGAAAACCTGCGACAGGTTTGAATATCCTTAGAGAAGTGATAATGGGTAGAGAATTGTTTGACTATGCTTTTAAGGTATACGCAAACCGTTGGAAATTCAAACATCCTACTCCGGAAGACTTTTTTAGAACAATGGAAGATGCGTCTGCTGTCGATCTTGACTGGTTCTTTAGAGGTTGGTTTTACTCCACTGACTTTGTGGACATAGGTATTAGCGATGTTAAGCAATATTATGTTTCTGAAACGCCTACAAAAGAATTAAAAGACGTGAAGGTAAGAAAAGGTCGTTTTGGTGTAGATAAAGGACCGTTTGTATATTTAGTTGCAGAGAACAATGAAGAGTTAAAATCAAGTGAAAAGAAACCTTTGAAAGTAGCCGAAGTAAAATTGCTTTCGGATTATGTAAAGACACTTACTACTGTAGAAAAAGGGAATCTTAAATCTCCTAAATTCTTCTATGAAGTAGAGTTCAATAAACCAGGCGGAATGATGATGCCTATATTAGTTGAAATTACATACGAGGATGGTAGCATTGAAAATTTCAAGTACCCAGCTCAAATCTGGAGAAAAAACAATGATACTGCTAAAAAAGTATACGCTACTGAGAAAGCAATCAAGAAAATTCAAATTGACCCTAAATTAGAAACAGCTGACATTGATGTTACTAATAATACTTGGCCAAAAGAGATAGTGAAAAGTAAAATTTGATTAAGGAATAAGCAT
>NZ_AJXL01000049.1 GCF_000264055.1 Flavobacterium sp. ACAM 123
TTTTTTGCATTTTCTTGTTTAAAATAAAAAGACAGGCGAATCATTTCCAATATTTGAAAATGACATTCTACTATAAAATATTATTTAAACTAATGGCGGACCTCGAAGGGAATACAAACTACCTGAAAAAGAGAAAATAGCTCTAGCAGTTTTATAAAAATAAGGTGCTTCTTTGAAATTTGAAATGAGTGTGTAAACCAAGACCTTTGGAGCTACATAAGAGCCAAAAGCAAAATGGCACACTTTACAAGTATCAAAACTATGATGCTTATGTGTTATTTGAGCAGTACTTCCGTTGTGTTTGTGATGGCATTCCGTTTGAAAAAATTCCTTTACAAAATGCCCATAGCTATGAACCGACTGAAACAGTATTGAAAACAATACCGTTACTGCCAAAGAAAGACTAATTATAAGTTGCTTCTTTTTCATACTTTACAAATGTAAGAAAACATCAATCAGAAAACCACCTGTTTTAACAAAACTAAAGAATTGTTAACACAGATGGTTCAGAATATAGTGCTCATTTAGTTAAACCAATTTCGACGCAACTAAATATTCAGCAATTTGAATTGTATTTGTCGCAGCTCCTTTTCTTAAATTATCAGCAACGATCCACATGTTTAACGTGTTCGCTTGGCTTTCGTCTCGGCGAATTCTACCCACAAAAACATCGTCTTTTCCTTGTGCATACATTGGCATTGGGTACGTGTAGGTATCATTGTTATCCTGTACGACAACACCATCTGTATGATGCAACAAACTTTGAATGTCTGACACTACAAAGTCATTTGAAAACTGCACGTTAACCGCTTCGCTATGCCCTCCAACGATAGGAACACGAACCGCAGTTGCTGTGACAGCGATTGTTTTATCATCTAATATTTTTTGAGTTTCACGCACCAATTTCATTTCTTCTTTGGTGTATCCGTTTTCTTCAAATGAATCACATTGTGGAATTGCATTTCTGTGAATCGGGTATTTATACGCCATTTCACCTTGAACTCCTGCATATTCATTTTCCAATTGCTCTACCGCTTTTACACCTGTTCCAGTAATTGATTGGTAAGTAGAAACGACAACACGCTTTATATTATATTTTTTATGTAATGGTGCTAAAACCAACACCATTTGGATTGTCGAACAATTAGGGTTCGCTATTATTTTATCTTCTTTTGTCAAAGAAACGGCATTGATTTCAGGAACAATCAATTTTTTTGAAGGATCCATTCTCCATGCTGATGAATTATCGATAACGGTTGTTCCGGCAGCAGCAAATTTTGGTGCCCATTCCAAGGATGTTTCACCCCCTGCAGAAAACAAAGCAATGTCTGCCTTCATGTCGACTGCCGTTTGCATTCCTACAACGGGATAACTCTTTCCTTTAAATTCGATAAGTTTCCCGACTGATTTCTCAGATGCAACCGGAATTAATTCAGTTACAGGAAAATTTCTCTCTGCCAATACTTTTAACATTACTTCGCCAACCATACCGGTAGCACCCACAACTGCAATTCTCATAGTATATATTTATTATAGAATTCTTAATTTGAAGTGCAAAAGTAAGTAATATTCAAATCATAACAAGGCGATTCACAATAAATAACAAAATGTTACAATTATAACATAAGCGAGAAATCACCCGGTTTATCGGGTGGTTAAGAGGTGCCTCATAGCATAACGATATTCTTATTTTTTCAATAAATCTCTAATTTGAATCAGTAACTCCTCTTGAGTAGGTCCAGCAGGTGTTGCCTCTTTGGCAACAATCACTTCTTTCTTTTTAATTTTTTCAGCAGCTCTCAAAATGACAAAGACAAACAAAGCAATAACAAGAAAATTGATAGTCGCTTGTAGTAAATTACCATAAGTAATGACAGCAGCCCCTGCTTCTTTCGCAGCATCCAAAGTTTCATAACGGCTGCCATCAAGCGCAATAAATTTTTGTGTAAAATCAACACCCCCCGTCATTAAACCAATAATTGGAATAATAACATCTTCAACAACAGAGGCTATAATTTTTCCAAATGCACCACCAAGAACAACGGCAGTGGCTAAACTCAAAACATCTCCCTTCATCAAAGAAGCTTTGAAGTCGATAAAAAAACCCATAAATTTCAATTTTAAATTATTTAGAAATCTCTAAACTACTAATGATCACGAATCACGCACTGCGAATCGAATCTTATCGATAAAAAACCCGTTTTACACGTTGAGATATACTGGTAAGAATCTCATAGGGTATTGTATTTAGCTTTTTTGCTATTTGGGCAACGGTTGGGCTTTCGCCAAAAACAATTACCGAATCCCCTTCTGTGCAATCAATTTCAGTAACATCAACCATCAACATATCCATACAAACACTCCCTAATATTTTAGCTTTTTTATCTTTTATGTTGACAAAGCCAGCCCCATTTCCCCAACCTCTAGAAATTCCATCTGCATAACCGATGGGTATTGTTGCGACCTTCGTAGGTTTCTCAGCCATAAATTTTCGGCCATACCCCACACTTTCACCTACTGTAATGGTTCTAATTTGCGAAATCACTGATTTCAGCGTACCCACGTTTTCTAAATATTTTTGCTCTACCGGATCATTCGACACTCCGTAAACACCAATTCCTAAACGAACCATGTCAAATTGAGCCTCTGGATAATTACTTATCCCAGAAGTGTTTAAAATATGACGAATCGGGTCCACGCCCAATTCATCCATTATTCTAGAAGACATTTTTTCGAATAAACTAATTTGGGAAAGTGTAAAGTCACGATGCTTCAAATCATCACTTGTAGCCAAATGTGACAAAATACTTTGCACCTTGACCGTTTCATTTCCTTTTAACGTGGCTATCAATTCATCCATAGATTCATTCTCAAAACCGAGACGATGCATCCCCGTATCTAATTTGATATGGATGGGAAAATGATGCAGATTCTTTTCCTTTGCAATTTTTACAAAAGCATAAAGCCCTTTTAGGCAATATATTTCCGGTTCTAATTTATATTGTATAATTGCTGCAAAACTCGTATTCTCAGGATTCAGAACCATGATTGGCAAATGAATACCTCCATTTTTCAATGAAATTCCTTCATCGGCGAAAGCCACACCCAAGTAATCGACTTTGTGGTGTTCTAATAATTTGGCAATCTCCATACCGCCATTCCCATAACCGAATGCTTTTACCATAACCATGATTTTTGCATTTGATTTCAATTTGGACTTAAAGAAATTTAAGTTATAACTAATTGCATTCAGATTAATTTCCAAAACAGTCTCATGTGTTTTTTCTTCGAGCAAATAAACGATTTCTTCAAACTGGAAGGATCGAGCCCCTTTTATCAAAATAGTTTCATTTGCAAACTCCAGGTTTTCAAAATTGGAAATAAATTCGGCCGTATCTTTGAACATGATGCTATTGACAAAGGTATCTTTGAATTCGGATATCGTTTCTCCAATGCCTATGACTCGGCTAATGTTATTAGAAACAATCAATTGCGAAACTTTGGAATACAGTTCCTCATTAGACAAACCGCTTTGAAAAATATCAGAAAGAATAACCGTCTTCTTTGGGAATTGCTTTTGACTTTCAAGGAAATCTAACGCGATTTTCAAAGACTGAAAGTCAGAACTGTAACTGTCATCGATAAGGCTACAATTATTGATACCAGTTTTCACTTTTAATCGCATTTCCACAGGAAATAGCAATAGCATCCTAGATTGAATCGTTGCAATATCATAATCAAAATACAATAATGCCATTAAACAAGAGATCGCATTTTCTATGGATGCCGTATCTTGAAATGGGATTTTCAACTTATAGGAATTTGCTTTGTATTTGTAATATAAGACTGTGTCCTGGTCCTCTGTCTCTTTTTTATAAACAAAAATATCGGCTTCAGCC
This sequence comes from Flavobacterium sp. ACAM 123, assembly GCF_000264055.1. GTDB lineage: Bacteria > Bacteroidota > Bacteroidia > Flavobacteriales > Flavobacteriaceae > Flavobacterium. Next base: position 3,900 of record NZ_AJXL01000049.1, read on the forward strand.
CTTCTAAAACTCCAACTAAATGTCTTTGTTATTGGCAGAATCAATTTATCTACAAGATCCCTTTTTTGATAAATTAAAATTTCAACCTCTTTAAAAAGAATTAACTTTTCTTTAATTTTTTCTTCTAAATCAAGAAAACCCTCATCATGAGATGAACCGATACTTGTTAGAATTCCAATGGTAGGCTGAATGACTTTTTCTAATTTCACCATTTCGTTGACGGTAGAAATTCCTGCTTCAAAAATGCCCAGGTTATGCTTTTCATTAATTGCAAATATCGATAACGGCACACCTACCTGAGAATTATAACTTTTGGGACTGCGGATTACATTAAAATCTGGACTTAACAGAAAGTTAAGCCACTCCTTTACGATTGTTTTTCCGTTACTTCCTGTTAAACCAATTATGGGAAACTGAAAGAGCCTGCGATAATAAGCTGCAAATTGCTGTAAAGCATCCAAAGTGTTTTCTACAATAAGAAAATTAGCCTTATCTGCACAACCTTCTGGAATATGCAAAACCACAAAATTTTGCACTCCCGTAGCTATCAAATCTTTAATATAGGAATGTGCATCATTATTAGGGCCAATCAATGCGAAAAATAAAGTATGAACGCTGTTTTGCAATGATCTACTGTCTATAGAAACAGTATCAATCACAGCTTCTGCTGTATTGCCAACGGCCCTAGCCTTAATAATAGGAACTATGTTTTGAATAAGTATGCTCATTGTTATGTTATGCGATTAATGCCAGTTTATTTATGTTAGTGTCACAAAGGCTATCTTTTTCAAGCAAAAGTAGCTTACTAAAAAACTACTTCTATTGGGAACTTTCTCAAAAATAACACTTCTTTCCAAAGTTACAACAACGCAACATAATTTAAAAGCGTAAGGCCATTTTGCTTTTCGTACAAATGACGACTGTTTTTAAAGGAACTCTTTTGCTATATTCCTTATATTTGTTTGGATAATTAATCGCAGTACTCTTGAAAAAAATTATTCCTTTATTTTCTTACGTTTTTCATCCGATATTTATTCCGGTTTATGCTACGTTATTTTACCTTTTTTCAAATAATTCTTATTTCTTTACCCAAGAAAAATATTTCATTCTACTTCAGGTGCTGATTATTACCGTACTAATTCCGATTCTATTTTTCTTTCTTTTACGGGCAACCGGTAAAATTGGTTCCATAATGGCTCCACTACTAGCCGAACGCAAAATACCACTCTTGATCCAATGTTTTTTAATTATACTGTTGGTACGACAAAGCATTACAGTGGATCGTCATCCGGTGTTACACTTTTTTCTTTTAGGAGCTTTATTCAGCACCTTAATAGCACTTTTTTTATTGTTTGTTAAGACTAAAGCGAGCCTTCATATGATGGGTATAAGTGCATTGACGGTATTTGTTTTTGGACTAAGCGTTCATTATCAATCCCAAAATATTTTTGCCATTACTTTTCTGACTATTACGAATGGATTTGTTGCTTCCTCCCGTTTAGTAATGAAAGCACACACTTCCATGGAATTAATCATCGGGGTTCTTTTGGGTAGCATTCCACAAATACTGCTATTGTACTTGTGGCTATAAGACATAAAAGATGATCCCAATATTAAGCGCCTTCATATTTATCTTTTCCCCGTCTATTTCTGCCGTCTTAAAAATTGGATTTAATCCATAATAGACATGTACATTGACTGTATTAAAGCCCGCAGAAAGATAGATACCGTATAAGAATCTGTTGAAATCCTTATTATTAGTAATTTCCACTTTACTTTGCTCGTCAGAGAATTGAGACTTATTGTTAAGTAAATAGCTAAATTTTACCCCGCCATAAATTCGCCAAAACTTATAACTCTCATAAGTAGAGGTCCTCCATCTAAACTCAATGGGCACATCGACTGATAATTGTGTGAATTTGTTTTTGTTAAATACTGTTTTTCCGTCAATGACAGAATAGACAGGCATTTCCCCCGTTCCAGTTATAGCGAGATTTTGAATAAAATTGTTATAAGTAAAACCCAGACCAGCAGCTATAGCATGCGTCCTGTCTTTATTTATTGGCATGTCTCTAAGAAAACCTGCAGATAAACCTGCGGAAAACTTATCTTGTGATACCCCGTCAGGATTCTGTTGCAACGTATTGTAAGTAAAACCAAAATAGAATTGATCTTCTCTATATAAGGAATCAACCTTCACTTCCGAACTTTCCTGAATTAAGTCTGCTTCTTGCGAAAAAACAGCAGAAACTGACAGTATTAGAAAAAAACTAAAAATGATTCGCATAGTGTTCTTTTGGTTTAATGATTGTTTCATAGCGTTCTTAAAAGTATGCTACGATTGGACTCTTTTCAATAATAATGCAAATATAGGATTTTGAAGGGTTCTTGATGCGTATTGCTTTCAAAAACTATTTGAATAGACAACGCTAAAGATCATTATAAAAATCAGTAAAGCTGTCTTGTTTCATGGAGGATGGGATTGCATCTCGCATTCCTTGCGAAGGGAGTCTCCCAAATAAATGAATGAATGGCATTTCATGCCTGAACCTTTTTTGTTTTATCGCTTATCCAACCAAAAAAGTTTGTTACACTCTAAAACAAAAAATGCTCCCCTTTCAGGAAGCATTGATTTCATTGCAGAGAGGATGGGATTCGAACCCACGATGCAGTTACCCACATACTAGCTTTCCAGGCTAGCTCCTTCAGCCACTCGGACACCTCTCTATTTATTTAAGGTTTGCAAAGAACAACTAAAAAAAGTGACTTAGAAAAGTAAAATCACACTATTATAGTATTTCACCTCGCAAAGAAGTTTCAAAACTAGTTTTAAAATCTTTTTGCGCACTATTTTGGCACAACAAATACATCAATTTAGTGATGGCAGCCTCCGTGGTAATGTCTTTTCCTGAAATTACACCTATGGCTTTCATACCCGTGCTGGTTTCATACTGACCCATATTTACGCTTCCTCCAGAACACTGGGTCACATTGATGACATGCATCCCGTTATTTATTGCCTTAACCAATAAAGCAATAAACCAGTCCTCAGTAGGTGCATTCCCGGCACCATACGTTTCAAGTACAACTCCTTTTAAACTAGGTATTTCAAAAATAGCAGACAAAACAGCTTCGCTCATTCCCGGAAACATTTTGACTATCGCAACGTTATTGTCTAGGTTTTTATGCACTACTAATTCCTTACCTTTATTTTTAGCTAAAAATAATTCCGATCGCATCTTTAAATGAACCCCGGATTCCACCATCGCAGGATAGTTAGGAGACGTAAATGCTTTAAAATGTTCCGCATTTATCTTGGTCGTTCTATTCCCTCGATACAACTTATATTCAAAATAAAGGCACACCTCATTAATAACGGGGAGACCATTTTGTTGTAAAGAAGCAATTTGAATAGCGGTAATTAAATTTTCTTTGGCATCTGTACGCAAATCCCCTATTGGTAATTGAGAACCCGTAAAAATGACTGGTTTTGCCAAGTTTTCAAGCATAAAACTCAGTGCTGACGAAGAATAAGACATCGTATCGGACCCATGAAGGACAACAAACCCATCAAATTCTACATAATTTGACTCAATTATCGTTGCCATTCTGGCCCATTCTTCTGGATTCATATTGGAAGAATCAATAGGCTCTTCAAATGAAATAGTTTCAATATCACAATCCAATTGTTTCAACTCGGGAATTCGTTGTAATAATTTACTGAAATTAAATGCTTTCAAGGCTCCGGTATCAAAGTCCTTGCGCATCCCAATAGTTCCTCCAGTGTATATTAAAAGAATCTTAGCTTTTGAGTTCATGCGTAGCTTTTAATTTATTGACGACCGGGTTTGCATACATGTCAAGTAACCCTTGCAATGCAACAGGATTTTCAGCATCTATCCGCATCTCTAATCTACGTTCAAACAGTGATTTCTCATCTGCTGTATAAAGATTAGAATAGATTTTAGTTTTATTTAAAATATCATATGCAATATAATTGGTAGGCCACAACTTATAATTCTTTATTATAGAATCGTCAATTACCTGTGCAAGCGCTTGAATTTGCTTGTTTGAGTTACTTAATCCACCCTTGATTTCTTCAATTTCAGTCTTGAGAATATCGCCTATCTGAATATGAATTCGCTTCTTTTGACCCATTACTCCGCTTAAAAGCGTCATGAAATCTTCATTCTTTTCCTTGATATACACTTCGTTATTGGCCTCAGCCAATAATTGCGGTATTTTCAGAACATCGGTCGGATCATATTCATAAGAAATTGCTACTGGCACGACCTTTATTTTTTTGAAATAGTCCATCAGATTAGCCTCATCAGATCCCATTCCAACCATTTTCAAAACCCCGGGATTAGTGGCGTCATTACCGTCTTTAGTCCTGCCCTCCCGTTGTGCAATCCATACAGACCGACTTTCATGAAGCAATAAATGCCCTATATATTCAGATAAAGTTTTTGAACTTCCCAACATATCACGCGGAGTCAAACCTCTTTTTACTAAAAAATTACGGTTCAACTTTGCCAATATGTTAAGAAAATCTTTTTTTACCAAATTATCGCCAATAGCTGAGGCAGTCATCACTAAACCATGTTCGAACAGAGCCACATTAAGCAATGTCGTGTCCAGTAAGATATCTCTATGGTTTGATATGAATAAATAAGACTCTCCTTTCTCTAACTTTTCAAACCCAGAAGTACTTAAACCATCAGAGCTTTTTTCAAGCACTTTAAGAAGTGTATGATAGATAAAATTGCATTGAAAGTCACGAATAGACTGCGTTTTTGTAAGTCGTTCTTTCCACTCTTCATCGGACATCTCAGGAAAGGTAAAGTTCATTAATGACTTCATCATCGGATGATGAATCACACGAAGTATAGACTCGTTAATTTCAGCATCATAAAATGGCCGAATAGCGTCAAATTTTTGCATTTTGGTCGTTTTGGTTAATTTAGGTGGGCAAATGAACAAAAAAAATATTAATTTTCAATAAATTCTATTTTAAATACCGAAAATCACTTTCGAATTTTCGGTTGTAATCGCCGTAATTTCTTTTACTGAAAGATTATAAATGACGGCCAATTTATCAATTACTTTTAACAAATAGCTACTTTCATTTCTTTTCCCTCGAAAAGGAGTCGGAGCAAGATATGGAGAGTCTGTTTCTAAAACAATATGACTTAAATCAATTTGGTTTAAAAACTGATCAATTTTTCCGTTTTTAAAGGTTACTACTCCACCAATACCCAGTTTCATATTATATGATATAGCCTGTAATGCCTGCTCCTGAGTTCCAGTAAAACAATGAAATATTCCAAACAATTCAGGAGATTTCTCCTCTTCTAATATTTCGAATACCTCATCAAAAGCATCCCTGCAATGAATAACAATGGGTAGGCTATATTGTTTTGCCATTTGAATTTGTTTCCTAAAAGCAATTTGCTGTTCTGGCAAATGGGCTTTATCCCAGTATAAATCAATCCCAATTTCTCCAATGCCATAGAATTTTCTTTTTGTCAATTCCTCTTCAACATGTTGTAATTCCTCTAAATAATTATCCTTTACATGAGTAGGATGCAATCCCATCATAAGAAAAACATGCTCCGGATAGTTCTTTTCTAAATCATACATGGCCTCAGTGTAAGAAGAGTCTATGGCGGGAACAAAGAAACGGGAAATCCCTTCATTCAGTGCTCTCTGAATCATTTCGTCTCGATCTAGATCGAATTCTTCACTATAAAGATGGGTATGCGTGTCAGTAATTGTCATTTTATATATTTGAATGCTGTAAAGTTACTATTTTGGATTGTTAGTTTTTGAATATCTCCGTTTTTTTAGATTACTTTTGAACATCATTCTTACTTCATGAAAAACCTACAAGACATTCTTAAAAAAGAAAAATACAAAAAATTAAATTTAAAATTACCAAAACACAACACCTTTTGATAAAAGCAAAAATCAATGGGGTGTCCGGCGATTTTATTCTTGATACCGGAGCCTCAAACAGCTGCGTGGGGTTTGAAAGCGTTGAGTTATTCCAACTTACAGCGGAGTACTCCAAGACAAAAGCTTCGGGGGCGGGCGCTACAGGAATGTTGACACAAACCGCATTAAATAATAAGTTACAACTTGGATTGTGGAAAGATTCCGAATTTGATTTGGTGATTTTTGATTTGTCTCACGTAAACGAGGCTTTAATTCAACACAAGGCAAAACCCGTTCATGGGATCATTGGAGCTGATATATTATTGAAGGGAAAAGCAGTTGTCGATTATGCAAATTATTTTCTATATTTACAGTAATAAATTATTCATCAATTAATTACTAGACGTGAATAATAGCACTTCCAGACTAATCTCATTGATAGTCCTTCTACTATTTTATTGTGTTCCTAAAGACATAAGTGCTCAACATTCGAATACCCAGAAAACTTCACCCAACGTCTTTTCTAAACCTTCCAGAATTACTACTAACATTTGGAATTTTAATAATTTAAACCAATGGCAAGATGCGTCATTAAATGGAGCTGCACATTACAGTATTATAAATGGAAATTTGAAACTATTTAGCTCTGCAGGTACTTGGGAAAGAACTAAAGTTAAAACCATTTCAAATTTTGGGGTGGGTACTTACACTTGGAATATATATATTCCCGCAATGGGAATTGGCGATAAAGCAAGCATCGGTGCTTTTTTATATCATAACGATAAGCACGAGATTGACTATGAAATAGGGTATGGTACGCAAAGCAAACGAACGGAATTAAAAGCACAAACTGACGATCTTATCCTATATATGACTTCCCAAGGAAACCCCTATCACTCTGAACAAATTAAAATTAAAAGAGAAGCATGGTATACACTGACAATTGATTTAAGATTCAACTCAAGGAAGCACTATATAGCAAATTGGAAAATAAATGGGATTACTAGATCGACAGCCCAACTTAATTATGGTAAGAATAAAAAATTTAATATCTTTTGCAGCGTAGAAAATTTACATTTCATAGGCGATCACATTCCTACTATCCAGAATTATGCTCTTGTTGATTGGGTAGAATTTAAAGTGAATTAAAAAACTCAGCACCTTGACTGTTTTTTTTATTAAAACTCTTCAGAAAACTACTTCGGAAAAACTAAAAATATAAATAAGAATAACCTCAATACGGAGGCTATTCCATTATATCTTCGATCCTAAATTATATTAGAACGGCTTTCTTAGAATGAATGTCGCATGCTATTGAGTCTTTACTTTAGAATAAGCCTAATAAATTCCTATTGTTAAAACAGATGTAAAACACAAAAAGCATCGGATAAATCCAATGCTTTTTGTGTTTTACATCTGTTCTACTACCAAGCAGAACTACTAGAACTTAATAAATTTTGAGGACGAAACAACGTCATCAATAGTGGCTGTAATAACATAAACACCCTTACTAAGTGAACTTGTTTGAATTTTTGCAGAATTTGTTTTAGGGCTAAGAGATAAAACCTCTTGTCCCAATAAATTAAACACCGCCACTTTTTGAATCAAATTTTTAGCCTCGATTGTTACTTCATCTGAAACCGGATTTGGATACATATTTATATTTGATAACGAAAAGTTTTTAACTCCTAAAGTAGATCCTTTATAAAAAAAGATGTTATCAAAATAAACTAATTTTGTACGAATATCAGAGCTTGCACCTAGTTTAAATTGGAAGAAAGTAGCAGGATTGAATCCTTTCCCAACAAAAACAGATAATGGAATATCTAAGCTTTGCCAAGAGTCAAAAACGATAACTTTATCAACAGAATTAGAATTCCCTTGTCCAACAGCATTTATAGTTGAACCAACTCCGTAAAAAGCTTCTGTATTTGTGCCGCCAGTTCTAGAAATCAAGTCTAAATAGAATTGATGACCACTAGCACCTGGAGCCACTGAACTTGGAACATAATAATCAATATGTACCATGTCATTAGCAGATGCATCAGTAGTTACATCACCAGCTGCAGCGGTGTTAATACCACCTCCCCAGCCTGTATTCAAGTTCATTTTTATCGCTTTATTTACTCCTGTAGTAGAATCTAAATCTGGAGTTCCTTGGTTCTCACCAAAATAATAACTTGGATTCCAAAAATTAGTAAACGCGCCCGTATCTGTGATGTCAGCAAGCAAAGCTAAATGAGTAGTATAGTTTTTTGGTTTAGGAGAAGCAACAGTAGGTGCTGGATCGGCAACGACGACAGCTTTTTCTGCAAAAATATTATCTATGTTAAGTGTGAAATTAGTTGGGGTACCAAATCCGTCATTTGTAACTTTCCAGTTAGGGAAAAACACAATTTTAGAATATTCTCCATCAGCATTAGCCGTTCCATCTAATCCTTGAGTATAAGTAAAAGTAAGTGTTTGCCAAGCGTTTGGGGTAGTATAATTTTGTGATGCAGCTGAATTTGGACCAGCTCCACCGCCCTCTACTTTAGCTAAAAGAGTAAATGCCTTAGTTGCATAAACATCAATCTTAACTGTTTTATCAGTTCTTAATTTAATTTTACCGTCTAATAAGTTAACCACAGCACCTTGGTATGTTTGACCAGTAGACACACTAACTAATTGTAACCCTTTCAATCTCGTTCCGCCTGAAGCAGGATCAGAAACGATTGAAGCTCCACCTAAGCCTTCAAAACCTTCAAAAGTATAAGACGATAATGCTTCAAAATCTTGAATTATCACCGCTGAGCTTGGTGCAACAACAGTTCCTTTTTCTGCAACAATATTATCTATGTTAAGTGTAAAGTTTATCGGAGTATCAAACCCATCATTTGTAGCTTTCCAGTTGGGAAAAAATACAATTTTAGAATATTCTCCATTAGCAGTAGCAGTTCCATCTAAAGCTTGAGTGTAAGTAAAAGTAAGTGTTTGCCAAGCGTTAGGAGTAGTATAATTTTGTGATGCAGCGGAATTTGGACCTGCTCCACCGCCCTCCACTTTGGCTAAAAGAGTAAAAGCCTTAGTTGCATAAACATCAATTTTAATCGTTTTATCTGTTGTTAATTTAATTTTACTTGTCAACAAATTAACTACAGCACCTTGGTATGTTTGACCAGTAGACGCACTTACAAGCTGTAAGCTATTCAATCTCGTTCCTCCCGAAGCAGGATCAGAAACGATTGAAGCATTACCTAAGCCTTCAAAACCTTCGAAAGCATAAGAAGATGGCGTTTCAAAATTTTGAATTAGTACTTGTTGTGAGTATCCTAATGAAATAGTCAATAGGAAAAATAATAAAGTAAATTTTTTCATAGTAAAAATTTTAATGGTTATTACCAAATTTAAAAACATATTGCATTGATTTGGTAAATTCCTCGTATCTAAAAACTATACAGAATAAAAAGAAACCTTACAGCTAAAAAAAACATTAAATCTCATCATAACTGACACTTAACTCTATTTTAATATTTTATAAAAAATCAAAACCGTATTATTTATTTCAAAATGTTGTGGCAATGTAATGGTATAATGTTATTATTTTAAATAAAAATTATATTAAATACACTTATTTTGTAAAAAAAATACATAAATACGAATAATAATACTAATTATTGACAATATTAAAATTGACTATTTACTAAATATTTCGTAGAAAAAGTACCAAAAACAAAAAAATCCCACTTTGTTGTTAAAACAAGGTGGGATTTAATAAATAAAACAATTTCTTATAGTTCGAAGGTTTTCTTCGGATCATTATCCAATAATAACTCCATTGGGCTTTCTAACGCTTCCTTAATAGCAACCAAGAAACCAACAGACTCTTTACCATCGATAATCCTATGGTCGTAGGAAAGTGCAACATACATCATTGGGTGAATTTCCACTTTACCGTTTACGGCAATTGGACGTTCAATAATGTTGTGCATTCCCAGAATAGCTGATTGTGGAGGGTTGATAATAGGAGTCGATAACATGCTTCCGAAAACACCACCATTAGTAATGGTAAAAGTTCCACCAGTCATATCATCAACGGTAATCTGTCCATCACGTGCTTTAATAGCTAACCTTTTGATGTCAGCCTCTACGCCACGGAAAGTTAAGTTCTCAGCATTACGAACAACAGGAACCATTAGTCCTTTTGGTCCTGAAACTGCGATTGAAATATCACAGAAGTCGTAAGCAATTTTATAATCTCCATCCATCATAGAGTTTACATCCGGATACAATCTTAATGCTCTTGTAACCGCCTTTGTAAAGAAGGACATGTACCCTAAACTAACGCCTCCGTGTTTTGCCTTAAACGCTTCTTTATACTCATTACGAATTAAGTTGATAGGTGTCATGTTTACTTCATTGAAAGTAGTTAACATGGCTGTTTCATTTTTAGCGCTAACCAGCCTTTCGGCCACTTTTCGCCTTAACATTGAAAGTTTTGTACGCTCAGATGCGCGACTTCCTCCCGTAGGAGTACCCATAGATGGTGTAGCCTTTACAGCATCATCCTTAGTCACCCTACCATCTTTTCCTGTTCCTTTAACTGAAGTAGGTATTATGTTTTTTTCGTCTAAAATTTTTCTTGCAGCTGGAGATGGTGTTCCTGATGCATATGTTTCCGCTGGAGTTTCAGGGGCTGCTGCTGGAGACTTCGCTTTTGGAGCTTCGGCAACTGGAGCTTCCGGTGTCGCTTCAGAATCGGCAGTTTCTTCTTTGTCAGAACCTTCCGGCTTAGCTGCATCTGTGTCAATTAAGCAAACTACTGCCCCTACCGCCACTGCATCGCCTTCTTCCGCTTTTAACGTGATAATCCCACTCGCTTCTGCAGGTAATTCTAGAGTCGCTTTATCAGAGTCAACTTCAGCAATTGCTTGGTCTTTCTCTACATAATCTCCGTCTTTTACCAACCAAGTTGCAATTTCAACTTCTGTTATAGACTCCCCTGGTGATGGGACTTTCATTTCTAAAATCATCTTGTATAATTTTTAAATTATGAGTTTTATTACTTGAATTGTTTCAACCACAATTACTATTTATTTTGTATTCGTATTTTAGTCCTGATCGCAGCGGTGTTCAATACTTTTTAGCTTGGATAGAGCATCCCGAAACTTCCGGCGCAGGAAACAGCTTCTAATTGTTAAATAAATCTTTATCAAAAACCATTCGTATCGCATCTGCCATACGACGTTTTGCTCTTGTTGAACTTCCTGAAGCTGATGCAGAATAGGCTTTCAATGACGCCAGTCTCCATTTTACCAAGTTGAAATTCATTAACATAAAGCTGTATGCCCCCATATTTTTCGGCTCTTCTTGTGCCCAAACATAATCGTCAGCGTTTGGATACTTTGCAATAATTGCTTCTATCTGCGCTACCGGCAATGGGAATAACTGCTCTATTCTTACAATCGCTACGTCTTTACGTTCGTTTTTCTCTCTTTCGGCGGTAAGCTCATAATAGAATTTACCCGTACAAAAAGCTAATGTTTTTATATCAGCCTTATTCACTGAATCATCATCGATGGTTTCTTGAAAACTTCCATTTTCGAACTCTTCGATAGTAGAAACACATCTTGAATCACGCAACAAACTCTTCGGTGTAAACACAATAAGTGGCTTGCGAAACTTCGTTTTCATTTGTCTTCTCAACAAGTGGAAGAAGTTGGCCGGTGTTGTACAATCAGCTACATACATATTTTGTCTTGCGCAAAGTTGTAAATATCGTTCCATTCTTGCTGATGAGTGCTCCGCTCCTTGCCCCTCATATCCATGAGGCAATAATAAAACAATCCCGTTTTGATTATTCCATTTGTCCTCTCCACAGGAGATGTATTGGTCAATCATAACTTGGGCTCCATTACTGAAATCTCCAAATTGCGCTTCCCATATTGTTAACGTGTTTGGATTTGCTAATGCATACCCATAATCGAAACCTAAAACCCCATATTCTGACAATAGTGAATTGTAAATATTAAAATTTCCTTTTTTACCTTCTAGTCTATCGATTAATGTTACTTCTTCTTCAGAATCTTCTACTTTTACTACCGCATGACGGTGAGAAAAAGTTCCACGCTCTACATCTTGTCCAGAAATACGAACATCAAAACCTTCTTGTAATAAAGATCCATAAGCCAAATGCTCCGCCATTCCCCAATCAAGTTTGTTTGTATCGAAAAACATTGTTTTTCTATCATTGATTAACTTTTGGATTTTATTGATAAACTTTTTGTCCGTTGGTAAATTACAAACCGCATCAGCAACCTGAGTTAGACCAGCTTTTGAGTAGGAAGTATCTACCTTTTCCAGCATTTGCACGTCAGTAACCTGCTCAAAACCTAACCATTCATTTCTCATAAACGGCGTAATGACTGTCAAGTCTTTCTTGCGAGAAGCTTCTAGGTTCATTTCGAGATCGGCTTTGTATTCTTTTTCAAGACTTTTTACATAGGTCGCGTCAATTATACCATCAGCCATTAATTTATCAGCATAAAGATCTCTCGGATTTTTATGCTTTGCTATAATTTTATAGAGCACCGGTTGTGTAAAACGAGGTTCATCCCCTTCGTTGTGCCCGTATTTTCTATATCCTAATAAGTCAATAAACACATCACGTGCAAATCGCATTCTGAAATCCAATGCAAAAATCATAGCATGCACTACAGCTTCAGCATCGTCTGCATTTACATGCAATACTGGAGATAAAGTTACTTTCGCCACATCGGTACAATAGGTGGAGGACCTTCCGTCCAGGTAGTTAGTTGTAAAACCAACTTGATTGTTAATTACAATATGAATTGTACCGCCTGTCTTGTATCCGTCTAACTGCGCCATTTGAACAATTTCATAAAGTATACCTTGTCCTGCAATCGCAGCATCACCGTGAACGGCAATGGGTAATACTTTTGAAAAGTCATTCGGGAAATACTTGTCTTGTTTGGCTCTTGTAATTCCTTCGATTACAGCACCCACTGTTTCAAGGTGTGAAGGATTAGGCGCCAAGTTAATGTTGATTTTCTTTCCTGTCCTCGTTGTTTTGTCGGCAGTAAGTCCTAGATGGTACTTAACATCCCCATCAAAATATTCTTTATCGTAATCTTTACCTTCAAACTCTCCGAAAATATCTTGCGTAGATTTGTTGAAAATATTTGCCAATATATTCAAACGACCCCGATGCGCCATTCCCATTACGAATTGCTCCACTCCCATTTCGGCAGCTCTTTCAATTAATGTATCAAGAGCTGGAATTATCGACTCTCCACCTTCCAGTGAAAAACGTTTTTGCCCCACATATTTAGTGTGCAAAAAGCTCTCAAAAGCAACCGCTTCATTTAATTTCCGAAGAATTGATTTCTTCTGATCAATTGAAAAATCGGGCAAATTATCGTTCTGTCCTACTTTTTCTTGTATCCATTGAACAATCTCCGGCTTTCTGATATACATATATTCAACACCAATGTGCTGACAATATATAGCATCAAGATGTGCTATTATTTCAGTAAGTGTAGAAGGCACCTTGCCCACTATTTTACCAGCATCAAAAACAGTATTTAAATCTGCTGATGAAAGTCCAAAATTGCTGATATCTAAGGAAGGCTCAAAAGTCCTTCTATCTCTAACGGGATTTGTTTTTGTAAACAAATGCCCACGGGTACGATACCCCTCAATCAATTTTAGTACGTTAAATTCTTTATGAAGTTTTTCTGAAATTTGATGATAGTCCGCGGTTCCAGCAGATGGACTGGCAACGCTTTGTGCCGGGAGTTCTCCGTCGAATGTTTCCATTCCAAAGTCGAAACCTTGAAAAAAACTTCTCCAACTTGGCTCGACGCTATCTGGGTTGTCTAGGTACTGATCGTATAATTGTGCGAAAAACTCTGTATGTGCTGCGTTTAGAAATGAAAACCTATCCATAATATTAGTGAATATACTTTTAGTTAAAATAGTTATGCAAAAGTACAATAATCCGCTAAATTTATATTTACTTTTATATATTAATATGTTAAAAATATAGATACTTATGAAGAAAAATCAGCTGTAAGAATGTTTCAAAGTTCATTTTGATTGTCTTTATCACATTAATTTCAAATGCTTTGTTAGCACAACAACAAACAATTACATCTAAATCGAGTGGTAATTTCTGGAAGAACGTCCAATTTGGAGGTGGAATTGGCTTAGGCTTTGGATCAGATTATACTGATATTTCTTTGGCCCCAAGTACTATTTATAATTTCAATGAACAGGTAGCTTTGGGTATTGGAGCCCAATACACCTATCTAAAACAAAAAAATTATTATGCTTCTCATTTGTATGGTGGCAGTATTATAGGGTTATTTAATCCCATAAGAATAATCCAGCTTTCTGCTGAATTAGAGGAACTGCGCGTTAATATGAATTTAGATGGAACGACCGGTAACTCTCAAAATTATTGGAATTCCGGTCTGTTTTTAGGAGTAGGTTACCGTAGCGGAAACGCGACGATAGGAGCCCGTTACAATGTATTTAACGATGATAACAATATTTATGGCAGTCCTTTCATGCCGTTTGTACGGGTTTATTTTTGAAAAAGAAACATAATGTACATTTAAAACCAACGGTTGTCGCGCGGGAAACCGGCTGCTCTAACTTCTAAGCCCTACATTTTAACGGTACTTGTTTTTAAACCAAACTTTTTGCCATTCCCTTTTTAATATCAAAAAAGAGACTTGCTCAGCCAATACAACCAAATCAGAACCGTCCATTTTTTTGACCTCATCTTCAGAGACATCGATGATATAAAGCAGATTAAGGTATTCAGCAAATTTGTACTGAATCAATCTGTAAATCTTTTCATGCAATTGAATTTTTAATTCATTGGGAGAAACACTCATTGGAAAATCTATCGCTTCATTGGCTAAATTAAAATCCTTATTAATTTGTTCAACTAATTTAAGATACAAAGCTTCTTTTTCAGCTTCAGAAAGTAACAAATCTGTATTTTGTGGAGCTATAAATATGGTCATTTTGATTGTATACTGTTCGTTTTTAGATTAAATATTCTGAATTAAGAAACACAGAATCATACTTTACGTCCCATTAAATTTTTACCAAAAACTCTTAATACGTCCTTTTTAGTTTCTTCGATATTCATTTTTTCTAAAGTTTCAAAAGCCTTAAAAGTGTACTCTTGAATTGCATCTTGATTTGCTTTTGATGCTCCTGAATTATTAAAAATCTCTTTTACTGATTCAATTTTAACTGCATTATCCTCAAGCTGCATTGTAAACAAGTGCTGCAATTGCGCAGCGTCTTCTTTTGTAGAAAAGGCTATTGCTTTAAGATATAAGTATGTTTTTTTATTCTCAATTATATCACCTCCTACTCGCTTTCCAAAAGTTTCGGGGTTACCAAAAGCATCTAAATAATCGTCCTGCAATTGAAATGCCAATCCTAAATTTAACCCAAACTCATAAATCAAATTAGCATTTTCCTCAGAAGCTTCAGCAACTATCGCTCCCATTTTCATGGCGGCCGCCACAAGCACCGCTGTTTTATACTCAATCATTTTGAGGTATTCTGGAATGGTAACGTTGTCTCTCTTTTCAAAATCAACATCCCATTGTTGTCCTTCACAAACTTCAAGTGCCGTTTTGCTAAATAATTTTGCCAATCTCATAAAAACAGTTGGCTCATATTGCTCAAAATATTGGTAGGCTAAAATAAGCATTGCGTCACCTGATAAAATACCAGTGTTAATATCCCATTTTTCATGAACAGTCCTATTTCCTCGTCGCAAAGGCGCATCATCCATAATATCATCATGAACTAAGGAGAAGTTATGAAAGACCTCAACAGCCATGGCCGCAGGAAGCGCTTTTTTATAATCTCCATTAAAAATCTCCGCAGTCATCAATGTTAAGACTGGACGAATTCGCTTTCCACCTAACCCTAATATATAGGCGATGGGATCATACAGATTTTCAGGCTCTTTAGTAATAGCTTGCTTTTCTAAATAAGTAATGAAAAAATCGTGGAACTGGTCAATGGCATGCATAAAAATAATTTTTTGGGCTAATTTACAGCATTCATACTTCATTACAAACTACGTTTTTAAATGAAACGTAAAATAAATAAAAAAACAACGGAAACTATTTTAGTATTCAAAGTTTCCGCATTACATTTGCATTCGAAATTTAACTTATTATTATCATGAATGCAACCCTTCCTCTTGTAGCGACAAAATGGACTATTGACTCTGATCAATCTGATGTTCTAATTAAAGCAAGACATTCCATAATCGCCTATATAGCCGGATCTCTTAACAAGTTTAATGGGCATTTAAACATTCATGAAGACGAGATAGAAGATGCTTCAGTTGAATTTCAACTAGATCTCAACAATAAAGGCATCAACGGCAATGACCGTTATACTAATTTAATCGTAAATGATTATTTAGACATTGATACCTTTCCTTTTATCAATTTCAAATCAACATCATTTCAAAAAATAAGTAAAAACATCAATTTCTTAAAAGGGAACCTCACCATCAAAAACATTACAAAAGTAGTTGAACTTGATGCTGCATTAATTAGTATAACCTCTTATGAAGGAACAAGAAAAGCATTGTTTGAAATTACTGGACAAATAAACCGTAGTGATTTTGACCTCACTACAAACTACTTAGCGCAAACTACTAGGACTGCTTTAGGTCAAAACATTAAATTAATTGCCAACTTAGAATTTACGATTTAATCTAAGTAGATACTTTTACCCACCGAATTATACTGTTATCTATCTTAAGAGAAGAAAAAAATCAATTTCAGCATAAATAATGAAAGAGAAAATAATTAGCAAAGCAAGTGAAATGTTCTTAAAACTAGGTTTTAAGAGCATCACAATGGATGATATTGCGGGTGAAATGTGTATTTCTAAAAAAACAATTTACAAATACTTTTGCAACAAGGAAATTCTTATTGAAGAAAGTACCGCCTTAATGCATATAGAAATACATGAAATTATTGACAACATTGTAAATAAAAAGCACAATGCAATTCAAGAAAATTTTGAGATTCGAAAAATGTTTAAAGAAATGTTTCAGTCCTCAGACACTTCACCTATCTATCAATTAAAAAAACATTACCCAGAAATACATGAAAAAGTAATGCTCAGAGAAATAAATGAATGCAATACTATCTTTAAAAAAAATATCGAAGAAGGTATAAAACAAGGACTGTATCGTGATAATATCAATATTGGAAACTACACAACATTTTATTACAACTTGATCTTTTCTATAAAAGAAAGTACTAGCTCAGAAAAAGAATCACAGGAATTAGAATTACAAATTTTAGAATACCATACCAGAGCTATGGCCACCGCTGCAGGACTAATCGAACTTGACAAACATTTACTAAACCCGACGATATAATGAAGAGAATAATTTTAATATCATTCCTAACATTTGCTTTTATGGCAAATGCACAAAAAGCAAAGACCCTGACTTTAAAGGACGCGATTACTTATGCTTTAGAAAATAAATCTGAAGCTAAAAAAGCAAGACTTAAAGTGGAGAATAGCGAATATCAGATTCAGGAAGTTCGTTCTAGAGCCTTACCACATATTAATGCTAATGGAGGACTGACTTATAATCCCATTTTGCAAACTACTTTTCTTGATGCAGGATCTTTTGGAGGAGACCCAGGAACTACCATTCAGGCTACTTTTGGTCAGAAATGGGTTTCAACTGCCGGTGTTTCTTTAACTCAAAACTTATTTGATCAATCAGTTTTCACTGGTTTGAAGGCGGCTAAGTCAACCCGAGAATTTTACCAAATCAATGAGCAGTTAACGGAAGAACAAGTGATTGAAAGAGTGGCAAACAACTACTACCAAGTCTATGTTCGCCGACAAAATTTAACCGTTTTGGACAGCACTTACATCAACACCACAAAGGTAAAAAACATTATTAAAGGACGTTATGACAATGGTTTATCTAAAAAAATTGATTTAGACAGAATAATAGTAAAACTTTCAAATATAAAAACACAACGCCAACAAGTATTGAATGGCGTTCAAATTCAAGAAAATGCCTTGAAATTTTATATGGGAATGCCTATTGAAACGGAAATTAATATTCCACAAGCTGCTTTCGAAGTTACGCCTCGGGCATTTACAGAAATGCCGAATACAGAAATACGAACAGAGTTTTTACTGATGAAAAAACAAGAGCAACTTTTAGAATTCCAAAAACAATCCATAATTGCCGGATACTACCCTACACTTTCTCTTTCTGCGGGATACAATTATATCGGTCAGGGTCCACAAATGCCTTGGGGAGCAAAGCCATCCGATGGTGTTTTTTGGTCTGATTTTTCTTCTGTAGGTTTAAATTTAAGAGTTCCTATTTTTTCTGGATTTGAGACTCGTTCTAAGGTTAGACAAGCAGATATCCAATTAAGAGTTGTGAAAGAAGATTTAATAGACACAAAACTAGCTCTTGATTTGGCTTATGCCAATGCAAAAACTCAAATTGACAATAGTATTATAACGATACAAAATCAAAAAGGGAATGCACAATTAGCACAAGAGGTATTAAAAAACACAAAAAACAATTACATACAGGGTTTAGCTTCTCTAACTGATTTGTTAGACGCCGAAAATGCCTTTACTGAGGCACAAAACAACTACACGTCTGCAATATTAGATTACAAATTAGCAGAAATTCAATTAATAAAATCAAAAGGAGAACTAAAATCACTACTAAATAATTAATAAAATGAAAAAAAATATACTAATAGCAATTATAATACTCGGCGCATTAGGGCTTATTGCTTTTACTTTAATGAATAACCAAAAAGAAAACGCAGCAAAAACCGCTATCGTCGCGCAAAAAAACGCGAGTGTATCCGTAAAAACAGAAGCGGTTAAGACGGAAGAAATTTCTTTAGACTTTTCAGTAAACGGAATTTTTGAACCACTACAAGAATTAAACTTTTCAGCAGAAAAGCCAGGAAGAGTTGTAAGAGTGCTAGTTGATGAAGGATCTAAAGTGAGAATAGGTCAAACGTTGGCTATCGTAAGAAGCGAACAAATTACCTCTGACCTAAATACTGCACAAGCTACGTATCAAAATGCATTGTCTGATTACAACCGTTTTGAAAATGCATACACTACTGGAGGCGTAACAAAACAACAATTAGATCAGGCTAAGTTAAACTTGGTAACTACAAAATCGAGATTACAGCAAGCAAAAGTAAACGTAGGTGATACTAATATTAAATCAACTATCAACGGAATAGTCAATAAGAAGCATATCGAGCCAGGTTCTGTTTTGGGCGCCGGTACGCCAATGTTTGAAATTGTAAATGTTTCCAAATTAAAACTGAAAGTTTCCATCAATGAAAACCAAGTTGCTGGTTTAAAATTAGGAAACACAGTAAATGTTACCGCCAGTGTATATCCTGATGCTAAGTTCGCTGGAAAAATTACATTCATCGCTCCAATGGCAGATTCAAGCTTGAACTTTCCTGTCGAAATCGAAATTACAAACAGCCCTTCTAATGACTTAAAAGCAGGAATGTACGGAACGGCAGAATTTGCTTCCAAACAACAAAAAGAATCTATGATGGTAGTAGCGAGAAATGCTTTTGTAGGAAGTGTGAGCAGCAATCAAATTTTTGTTGTAGAAAATGGAATTGCGAAATTAAAAAGTGTCACAGCAGGAAGAATTCTTGGTAACAAAGTAGAGATCTTAGACGGGCTTTCTGATAATGAAATTGTAATCGTTACCGGTCAAATCAACTTGACTGACGGAACACAAGTGGAAATTATCAAATAAAAATTGTTCCAGATTTAAAATTTAAAGTTTGTTAAACTGGAATTTTACTCCTGAAACCTGAAACTAAATTATATATGAAATTAGCAGAAATATCCATAAAACGGCCGTCGTTAGTAATCGTACTGTTTACGATTTTGATTCTTGGTGGGCTCTTTAGCTACAGCCAATTGGGTTACGAATTAATCCCAAAATTTGAACAGAATGTAATTACAGTAGCAACCATCTACCCGGGTGCTTCTCCTTCGGAAGTAGAAAATACGGTAACGAAAAAAATTGAAGACGCTGTGGCTTCATTGGAAAACATTAAAAAAATTGACTCTCGCTCGTACGAAAGTCTTTCTACAGTTTCGATCACGCTGAACACAAAAGCAAAAGTTGACCTTTCCCTAAATGATGCGCAACGTAAAATAAATGCAATCATAAGTGATTTACCTAAAGACGCCAAAGCACCATCCTTAAGTAAATTTTCCTTAAGTGATTTACCAATTATGACTATTGGTGCTAACGGCAACATGGATGAAGTTGCTTTTTATGACTTAATCGATAAAAAAATAGCTCCTGTTTTGTCCCGTGTAAATGGAGTGGCTCAGGTAAACATCATTGGTGGCCAAGAACGTGAAATACAAGTGAGTCTTGATGCCATCAAAATGCAAGGGTATGGTCTTTCTATTCCGCAAGTGCAACAAGTGATTTTATCCTCTAACTTGGACTTCCCTACTGGTAATATTCAAACACGCGATAAAAAAATCTTGATTCGTTTAGCCGGTAAATACAAAAATGTAGAAGAGCTAAGAAATTTAGTTGTATCCTCAAAAAACGGGATTCAAGTTCGTTTACAAGATATAGCCGATGTTCAAGACGGACAAAAAACAGCTGAAAAAATCGCCCGTGTCGATCAAAAAAGCGCCATCATCCTACAAATCGTAAAACAATCGGATGCGAATGCAGTTGCGGTTAGTGAACAAGTGTATAAAACCATTAAGAAATTAGAAAACGATTATAAAAATAACGCGGTGAAATTAAATGTCGCTAATGACAGTACGATTTTTACCTTAGAAGCTGCTGATTCCGTAATTCATGATTTATTGATTGCTGTATTTCTTGTTGCCTTTGTAATGTTGTTTTTCTTGCACAGTATCAGAAACTCCTTAATTGTAATGGTTTCTATTCCTGCGTCTTTGATTTCTACCTTCATCGGGTTTTACTATCTGGGATATACTTTAAACTTGATGAGTTTATTAGGACTATCGCTGGTTGTAGGTATTCTGGTTGATGATGCCATTGTGGTATTGGAGAATATTTATAGACACATGGAAATGGGTAAAAACAGGGTTCGTGCAGCTTATGACGGAACAGCCGAAATAGGTGGCACCGTGACCTCCATTACTTTGGTAATTGTTGTGGTGTTTTTACCTATTGCTCTGAGCACCGGATTAGTTTCAAATATCATTACACAATTTTGTGTTACGGTAATTATTTCCACTTTATTCTCCTTACTGGCCTCCTTTACAATAATTCCTTGGTTGTCTTCTCGTTTTGGAAAACTTGAACATATTGAAGGTAAAAATGCTTTTGGTAAAGTTATTCTTGGGTTCGAAAAGTTATTAACTCGTTTTACAAATTGGATTACCAATTTACTAAAATGGTGTCTAGATCATTATAAAACAACTTTAGCTGTTGTGTTGGTTTTATTCTTTAGTTCCATAGCATTAGTTCCGTTTGGGTTCATTGGTGGAGAATTTTTTGCCAAATCAGATAGTGGAGAATTTTTAGTTCAAATAGAACTACCAAAAGATGCTTCATTAGAACAAAGTAATTTTATGGCACAAAAGGCAGAAGCTTTTTTGAACACACAAGAATATGTGAAAAGTCTGATTACTAAAGTAGGTCAAACGAGTGAAGGCATGGGTGCTTCTCAATCTACTGCATACAAATCAGAGATTGACGTTAAAATGATTGATCAAAAAGACAGAACAGATGATTCTTACGTCTATGCTGCCCGGATGAAACTGCAATTAGAAAAAATATTAGTTGGTGCTAAAGTAAAAACAGTACCAGTGGGTATTCTTGGAACCGCTGAAGATGCTCCTATTGCATTAATCGTAACAGGAACCAGCTTAGAAAGTGCGATGGTTTTTGCAAAAGCCGCAGAGAAAGAATTAAATAAAATTCCTGGAGCTACTGGAGTAAAATTATCTGTAGAAACTGGAAATCCTGAAATTAATGTTAAGGTCGATAGAGATAAAATGGCTGCGCTTGGACTTTCTTTACAAACTGTTGGTATGACCATGCAAACTGCTTATAGTGGTAATACGGACGGTAAGTTCAGAGCTGGTGAATATGAATACGACATCAATATCAAATACAGCAGTTTTGACAGAAAAAGCATTAATGATGTGAGCAACCTTATTTTTATAAATGACAGAGGGGAACAAATTAAATTATCTCAATTTGCAACTATTAAAGAAGGTTCAGGACCAAGTCAATTAGAGCGTAGAGACAAAACGGCATCCGTTACCGTAAAAGGACAGACAGTTGGTGTTCCAGTAGGAACTGTTGTTGCTCAACTTGAAGAGAAGTTGACGACGATGGAAAAACCAGTTGGAGTGAACTATATTTGGGGTGGTGATCAGGAAAATCAAAGTGAAGGTTTTGGAACCTTAGGTTTTGCTTTATTAGCTGCTATCATCTTAGTTTATCTTGTAATGGTGGGACTATACGATAGTTTTGCTCACCCGTTTGTGGTATTATTTGCCATTCCGCTTTCCTTTATTGGAGCTTTACTAGCCTTGGCTTTGACAAATAACACTTTAAATATATTTACGATTCTTGGGGTTATTATGCTAATTGGTTTGGTTTGTAAAAATGCGATTATGCTTGTGGACTACACAAACCAGCGAAGAGCTGCCGGTGAAACAATCAGAACGGCTTTGATCCAAGCCAACCATGCTCGTCTGCGCCCTATTTTGATGACAACCATTGCGATGGTGTTTGGTATGTTCCCAATTGCATTAGCCGCTGGCGCAGGTGCCGAATGGAAAAACGGATTGGCATGGGTAATCATTGGTGGACTAATTAGCTCACTATTCCTGACGTTGATCATTGTTCCGGTAATTTATGAAATCATGGAAAAACTGATCTATAAATTTACGAAAGGAAAGCAAACAGACTATGATGCATTGATAGTTGCTGACTATGAACCTCAGGTATTAAGTGAGGATGAATATAATAAAGAACACAAAGGGTAATTCCACTTCTTCAAAACATAAAAATTACCTCGTTC
>NZ_AJXL01000050.1 GCF_000264055.1 Flavobacterium sp. ACAM 123
GTTCGTTTTCGTTCCTTTTTTTTTTAGGCTCATCTTTGAACCGCTATATGTGTTTGTGTTCAATAAACCGTTTTATATTCATTGGTATCCTTTTAAACGAAATCTCAGTCCTGTACAACGGGATACTCTGCGAAGGGAATATATTTTTTACCAAAAATTGACTGCAAAGAGGAAGCAGTTTTTTGAGCATCGTATGGCAGCCTTTATGGCAAAATATAAATTTTTTGGTAGAGAAAACTTTGTTGTGACGGATCAGAGCAAAGTGTTGATTGCTGCCACTTATGTAATGTTGACTTTTGGGATGCGACACTATCTTATTGATGTTTTTGATAAAATTATTATTTATCCGGAGCCTTATTTCTCCACAATTAATCAGGAGTATCATAAAGGAGAATTTAATCCCGCAGTCAAAGCTTTGGTTTTCTCGTGGAAAGATTTTGAGCAGGGATATCGTTTTAAAAGTGACAATCGGAATCTTGGTCTGCATGAATTTGCGCATGCTTTGTACTTTCATGGGTTGAAGGGCAAGGACCAAAGCAGTGTCGTTTTCTGCAGTGCCTATGTCAAAATACAAGAATATTTAATCCAGCCTTACATATTGGACGAACTTGTGGCATCTAATTACTTCAGGATTTATGCTTATACGAATCAGGTGGAATTTTTGGCAGTAATTTTAGAACATTTCTTTGAAACACCGCAGATTTTTAAGAAAGAGTTTCCGGACCTTTATAGTAATGTAATGAATATGATTAATTTTAAAGAAGAAGACTTAAAGTCATAAATCTAGCTTTTTACAAATGGATTTATACAGGTGTTGGTCAATAAAGATGTTGTCTCTATCGGTTTTTGATTAGCATAGTTTGTTATTTATTTTTACTTTTTTAGTTGTAAATTTAAGTATAATTAAAAACTATGATGTGAGGAAACAGAATGTACCGGTGTCTGTAATTATGACTAAAAATATAATTAAGCTGAATCTTTCTGATGATTTAACTAAGGCTGAAGCGTTATTCAAAAAGCACAAGATCAGACATATTCCTGTTGTCGATAATTACAAAATAGTGGGATTGCTTAGTTATACTGATTTGCTGAGGTTGTCTCCTATGTAGATGCGGTCGATGGCGATGCAGAAGTTATAGAATCTATTGTCTTTAACATGTTTACCGTCAGTCAGGTCATGGCAAAAGATATTATAGTAATTTCGTTAGAAACCACTATAAAAGCAGCTGCTGAAATTATATCCGAAAATGAATTTCATGCTTTGCCCGTTTGTAATAATGAGATTTTAACGGGGATTATTACTACAACAGATTTAATTCGCTATTTGCTTTCGTAATACAATGAAGTAATATAGAAGAGAGTCCCGGACTAAGCTTTTAGTACGGGACTTTTCTTGTGTTATAAAATGTTGTTAATTTATTAAATAGCCGTCAATTTTTTCAAATCAGCAATAGTTTCGGTTGGATTTTCCGCTTTAAAGACAAAGCTTCCCGCCACTAAAACATCCGCTCCAGCTTCAACAAGTTGCTTTGCATTTTTGTTAGTAACACCACCGTCAACTTCTATAAGTGTTGTAGCTCCCTTTCTAATGATTAAGGCTTTCAATTTTTGAACTTTTGCATACGTATTTTCAATAAAGGATTGTCCTCCAAAACCTGGATTCACGCTCATGATACAAACCAAGTCGATATCGTTTATAACGTCTTCTAAAAGGTCGATATTAGTATGTGGGTTAATTGCTACTCCAGCTTTCATTCCTTCATTTTTTATGGCTTGTAACGTTCTGTGAAGGTGTGTACAAGCTTCATAGTGAACGCTTAGTATATTAGCACCCAAATCAGCAAAGGTTTTGATATAGCGGTCAGGATCAACAATCATCAAATGTACATCAATCGTTTTTTTAGCATGTTTGTTAATCGCCTCCAATACCGGCATTCCATAAGAAATGTTGGGAACAAAAACACCATCCATGATGTCAATATGAAACCAATCTGCTTCACTATGGTTAATCATTTCGATGTCGCGTTGCAGATTTCCAAAATCGGCGGCCAATACTGATGGTGCAATAAGTGTGTTTTTCATTGTGTTGCTTATTATATTGAGACGCAATGCAGTGCGTCTTTACAAAGTTGTATTTTCTGCAAAATTAGGTTATTTAAAACAAATGCGAAAGTTTTTTACGTAGACAACTTCGAGATGAACCGGTTATAATGCGTACGGGATTACTTCACTTTGTCTCTATTTTTATAGGAGTTCAGTGAATTTTATTTGTACTGAAAATCTTTTTTTATTTATGGAGCGATAGCGTAGTAAATAAAAAAGATTATACTGGAAATCCCGACCCGAAGTTTTTACGTAGGGTTACACTAATATTATTTTAAAGTTCATAATTCTTGGTTGGATGCTTCAAGGTAAAGAATGGTGAACAATGAACATAGAATATTCAATTTTGAAGTTTAGAAAGTGAAACAAATTCAGTCTAAAAAAATAAAACTAAGGAAACGCGAGCTTTTGCGAACAGACTGTAGTTTGCTGAAAAAGTAAAACTTCGGAAACCCGAGCTTTTGCGAACAGACTGAAGTTTGCCGAAAAAGTAAAACTCCGGAAACCCGAGCTTTTGCGAACAGACTGGAGTTTGCTGAAAAAGTAAAACTCCGGTAATTAGCCGGAGTTTCAATTATCAATCAAAAAACGAACAGTCAATCAAACTGTTGTTTGCTGTAGAGTACCAAAAAATAAATTCCAAATTCTAATAAGTGGAATTTGGAATTTATTTTTGGCGTTTATATTTTTAACCTAGGTAGGTTTTTAGTATTTTACTTCTAGAAGTGTGCTTCAATCTGCGGATTGCTTTTTCCTTAATTTGGCGTACACGTTCCCGAGTCAGGTCGAAAGTTTCTCCAATTTCCTCTAAAGTCATTGGGTGTTGATCACCAAGTCCAAAGTACAAACGCACTACGTCAGCCTCTCTTGGAGTCAATGTTTCTAATGAGCGCTCAATTTCAGTACGCAACGATTCGTGGATTAATTCTCTGTCGGGATTTGGAGATTCACCGGAACGTAGTACATCGTATAGGTTAGAATCTTCTCCTTCAACAAGAGGCGCATCCATTGATAAATGACGACCAGAGTTTTTCATAGACTCTTTAACATCGTTTACAGTCATATCTAGTTCTTTTGCAATTTCCTCAGCAGATGGCGGACGCTCGTTAGATTGCTCTAATAAGGCATACATTTTGTTGATTTTATTGATAGAACCAATTTTATTCAATGGCAAACGAACGATACGAGATTGTTCTGCCAGAGCTTGTAGTATCGATTGACGAATCCACCATACAGCATAAGAAATGAATTTGAAACCACGTGTTTCATCAAAACGTTGAGCCGCTTTAATAAGACCTAGATTTCCTTCGTTAATTAAATCAGGGAGTGTTAACCCTTGATTTTGGTATTGTTTTGCTACCGAAACAACGAAACGTAAATTTGCTTTTGTTAATTTTTCAAGGGCTTTTTGATCCCCAGCTTTAATCTTTTGTGCTAATTCTACTTCCTCGTCAGCGGTAATAAGGTCAACTTTTCCAATTTCTTGTAAATATTTGTCTAATGAAGCAGTTTCACGATTAGTTACCTGCTTGGTGATTTTAAGTTGTCTCATGTTTTTGTGTCCTCAGTTTTTAAGTGTGCAAATAGTTATACGTAGGAAGTTGTGTTAAAGTTACAAAAGGATTCTTTTTTTTTAAATAATAAATAACAAACAGTATTAATAATCTGAATTTCAAATAATTGTATTTTTTTTTGATTGTTTTTTGTATATTTAGTATGATTTGATTTTGTTGGATTATTTAATTTTCTAAAAATAAAAGCATGGGTAAAAACTACAAAATAACAGACGAAGAATTGGTGTCGCAAATTTGCGAGGCTAAAGATCTTGTTTTATTCGAAGTCTTATACGATAGATACAAACAGGCGGTATTTAGCAAATGCTATAGTTTTGTTCATTCTAAAGATGAGGCGAAGGATCTAACGCAAGATGTTTTTTTACATGTTTTTATAAAACTTTCCACTTTCAAAGGGACTTCCTGTTTTTCAACTTGGTTGTATGCGGTAACTTCTAATTTTGGTATTAACTATCTCAATAGGAATAGAGAGCGAAAAATAACGGCGAATTCAAAGCCCATAATCGAAGATTACAGTTTAGCTTCTGAGATAAGTGATGCTGGTTTTAATCAAGCGAGGGTAGATCAATTAGAAATAGCATTGACAAAAATTAAACCGGAAGAAAGGATGCTTTTGAAGATGAAATATATAGATAATGTTTCTGGAAAGAAAATACAAGAAGTTTTAGGGCTATCAGAAAGTGCTGTTAAAATGCGAATTTTGAGAGCAAAAGCCGAAATAGCAAAAGTATATAACACGAACGAATTACACTAAAAATAATTTTTTTAGTAGTGCTACAAAACAGTTTATAGTGTTTATTTCTTTAGGTTTAAGATTATTAGGCGCTATAGGTTAGTAAAAAATTCCATGTATTATGGAAGCTGTTACTTATCTTCGCATAAAGATTTTTCAGGACGTTTGTTCAATAAATTTCTGAATTGAAACTTCTTTTGCTGTTAAAAGTTATTTTCTAATTATGAATGACAACTCAACTCTTCGCGCCAGTTCATCTTTAGTTTCGCTATAATCTATGCCATGGTATTGAGTTAATATGCGAGCAGGATGAATTCCTTGTTTTACCAAATACTTTTTCACGGTTTCTGTTCTTTGAACCGACAAGTTTTGATTATAAAGTGGATTACCTATATTACTAGCAAAACCTTTCAAATATACATCTATTTTTTCTGTTGATTTGAGGATAGTTATAATTTGATCAAGAGTTTTCGATTGATTTTCTTTTATTATTTTAGAATTATTGTCGAAATACACTTCGCTTTTAAAGCTGTCGAATTTCTCCATTAATTCAGCGTAGTCTGATAGTTCTTTTTGTTCGATTACCAAGGTGTCTTTAGAGTTATTTTTAGAATTTAATAACCGTAATAATTCATTATAGTTGTTGTTAGGGCGGTTATCGTTTTCAACTTTGTTTTGTAGAAATGACTGTTCTTTTGCTTCTTCTTTCAAAGCTATTATTTTTTTTTCAAGTGCTACTATTTCTTGAGTAAAGCGATTACTTTCTTTATAACTACCGTTCGGGAGTGACGAAACAGTATTTGTAACACTGGAAGGAGGAGTAATAACAGTGACAGATTCTTTATTGGTCGTTTGTTTTTGGCCACTATTCATAGCTGTATTTAGTTGCTTAATATCGTATTCTAATGTTTGAAGTTTGGCGTAAATAGCGCTTATTTGATAGTCTTGTACTGTTATTTTTTCTTTAGATTTATCATTGATTGTTTTCATAGATCCGTCATTCTGCCTGCTGTTATTATTCGCCAAAAGTATAGCGTCCCGTGTTTCTTTGATTTTATTAATCAAAGAAATTAGATTGTCTTCTGAAATTAGTATTGTACTCTCCTTTTTTTCCTGCGATTGCCCTGTGGTACAAAACAAAGTGAAAAGCGCTATTATGATTGCTGTAGTTTTCATAAATCTATTCTTTACTATATGTGACACTTAATTCAATAAAAAGTCACAAATAAAACGATATGTGACTTTTTGTTAAAAGAGGTGTCCAAAAGATGTATGTTTTTTTCAAAAGCGTAAAAGCTACAATTATCAATAGAAACAAGATAACATATATTTCAATAGTAGTAACGAAAATAGTCGATAAGGCTAAGCTTGGAAATAAAAAACTGAATTACATACAGCTGTATCATTTGAATAGAAACCTTAAATTTAAAATTATGAAAAACATTAGTCATGTAATCCTATTTTTTTTCTTTACCAGTTTTGGTTTTGCACAAGTTAAAGATGTTAGTTTTACAATTTCTCCATTTGCAGAGTATACTTGGTGGGATGATAAATCTGGTTTAGAAGACGGCACTTTATTAGGTGGAAAGTTGGGTTTTGGTTTTGGAGAATATGTGGAATTAAGAGCGATCTACTTGCAGTCAATAGATCTTAAAACTAATTTCGACAAATTTGGAATTAATGGTTTTTCCAGTAGTTTGTTCAATGCGCGAGATATTAAATTAAGCAGGTGGGGAGGTGAATTTAAAGCTAATATAGGCGTGGGGACTTTTAGTCCTTATGTAATTGTGGGGACGGGAGTCCAAAATATAGAAGTTGACGGTGGTAATGATTTTGATCAAATATATGCCAGTTTTGGTTTAGGAATTAAAACAAAATTTTCAGACAGAATTGTGTTCTCACTTGAAGGGAAAAATACGCAATATAATTTTGATTCGGGTAAAAATTTATTGTCGAATGCTGATAAAACTACTTTTGGTGTAACGGACAATGACTTTTCGAGTAATTTACTTTCTAATTGGTCAGTTCAGGGTTCCTTACAATTCTATTTAGGAGGTAGGCAACCTGGAACTTTATCAGAACTTGATAAAGCATATCAGCAGAAATTTAAAGATGGTTTTAGAGGATTGCGTTTTGTAGTTGAACCTAGTTTAAATTATATTGAGTTTGATAATAATTCTTCTTTTAGAAATACCTGGTTGTTGGGAGGTTATGCTGGTTTCGATTTCGATTCTTATACTGGCATAAGGGTTTTCTATCTTGAAGCAACTGAAAACGAAAGTATTTCAACAAATTTCGACAAATTAGCGATGTATGGGGTAGAGTTTAGAGCGCGTTTAAATGACGGCGCGGGAGTTTCTCCTTACCTTGTTTTAGGGGGTGGGTATATAAATCCTTTAGGAGGTTATTTAGGTGTCAATGACGTCAAGGTTGAAGGTGAAGAATTCGCTTCTGCTGGTTTAGGGTTGAACATTCCTTTACATAAAAATATCTTGATTACGGGTGGAGCAAGAGGAATGGTAACATCTACGCAGGATATTGAAGATTTGGGAGGACCCGATCAATTGCAAACACACATGATGTACAATGCAGGTATTAAGTTGACATTTGGTGCAAAGTCTAAAGATCCTAAAACGATATATCAATCTCAATTAGATGATGCATTAATGACTCAAAATAAAATTACTGAAGCAGAATATCAGAGAAAAATAGAGGCAAATAAGGTCAACAATAATAAGAGGCTAACTACTCTTAAAGAAAAGTACCAGACACAACTTGACTCCTTACAGGTTGAATTAGAATTGGCAAATAAAGAAAATAATACTGATAAGGCAGTAGAAGTATTAGAGCAAAAGAACGAGACGAAAAAAGCATTGAGTGAGGTTGAAACAGTAAGTAAAAAATCTAATTTATCGACAACTGTTCCCGCAGAGGAAAAAAAGGTAGTTAAAGAAGTTGAGATTGTACAAGAGAAACAAGTTGAAAAGCAAAGCAAAGAGTTAATAAAAATGTCTCCTACGGAGTTAGAATCGTTGATTGATAGAATTCTTAGAGAAACTTATCCATCTCAAAAGCGGGAAAATAAGTCCACAGAAATTGAAGAGCTCAACCGCAGAATTGATTTTTTAGAAAAAGTTATTCTACAAAATAATGGCAGTACAGCTATTGACAAAAAATTGAACTTATCCAATGGAGATGTAGCTCAAAATAAAGATCTGATGACTAAACTTGATGAATTAAAAGTGCAATCACAGTTAAATACTAAGAAGATTGACATGTTAATTGCAACTCCTTCGGAAAGAGATAAAGTAGTTGTGGTGAACCCTTCTGGAGTTTCTGCCCAAAGAACGGATATTATGCAAAATGAAGATAATTATGTTGAAGTGAGAGAGGATGTTAATGTACCGGGTAGATTTATTAGAAGTGAAAAAATCGCATCCGATAAGATGACTTATAAAGGCGCGAGTGGCTACTTAGGAGTTAATGTTGGGGGGCAAACCACTTTCAATATTGGAGTGAGAGTTAATTACGGTCTAAGGAATTCTAAAATAGAATTCATGCCTGAATTCTATTATGGAGTTGCAGATCCGAGTACTTTCGGTCTTTCGGGTAATTTGATATACCCCTTTAATGCGGTTAGTTCTTCAACGTATATGACTCCGTATGCGGGAATAGGAGCTGGTTTTATAAAAAATAATGGTGATTTGAAAGCGGTCTATAATATTATTGTTGGAACAAACTTAAAATTTGGTAAAGGAAGATTATTTACAGACTTTACTACTAGGAACTTTTTTAAATACAATCAGTTTGCATTAGGGTATCGTCTCGATTTTTAAAATCTGAATTGATTGAATTCACCTAAACAAAAACCCTGTTTCAAATGAATGAAACAGGGTTTTTTATAAATGAACCTTTAGTAAACTAAGATCTGATTACTCTTTACTTTCCTCACGTGGAGGTCTTGGCATAAGTGCTTTTCTTGACACTTTTTCTTTTCTTGTTTTTGGATCCATACCTAAGTATTTCACTTGGAAAACATCGCCCATATTCACAACGTCAGCAACATTTTCTGTACGTTCCCAGGCAAGCTCAGATACGTGAAGCAATACTTCATTTCCTGGAGCTTCTAGGTATTCTACTACTGCACCAAAATCAAGCATCTTGATTACTTTAACATCATATGCTACATTCATCTGTGGCTTGAAAGTGATTGACTTAATTTTAGCCAATACCGCTTCAATTCCAGCAGGATCTGTTCCTAAGATTTCGATAACACCTTCTTCAGTAACAGGATCTTCATTGATCACAATTGTTGTTCCTGTTGTTTTCTGTAATTCTTGAATCACTTTTCCACCAGGCCCAATCAACGCACCAATAAACGAATTAGGGATTCTTCTTGTGATAATTTTTGGAGCATAAGTTTTAACATCTTCTTTTGGAGATGCCAAAGTTTCGATTAATTTTCCAAGGATATGTAAACGACCATCACGAGCTTGCGACAATGCTGCTTCCATAATCTCGTATTTCAAACCGTCAATCTTGATGTCCATCTGGCAAGCCGTAATTCCTACAGACGTTCCAGTTACTTTAAAGTCCATATCTCCTAAGTGATCTTCATCACCAAGAATATCAGATAATACAGCATAACGATCACCGTCAGTAATCAACCCCATTGCAATTCCAGAAACGGGACGAATCAATTGAATACCAGCATCCATAAGTGCTAATGTACCAGCACAAACGGTTGCCATGGAAGAAGAACCGTTAGATTCTAAAACTTCAGATACTACACGAATTGTGTAAGGACAATCAACAGGAATCATATTTTTCAAAGCTCTTTGAGCTAAGTTTCCGTGACCTACTTCTCTTCTTGAAGTTCCTCTTAAAGGACGTGCTTCACCTGTTGAGAAAGGAGGGAAGTTATAATGCAAGTAGAAACGCTCTTCACCTTGTTGAGATGGAGAATCTATTTGGTTTGCTTCTCTAGATGTTCCTAAAGTAGCTGTTGCCAATGCTTGAGTTTCTCCTCTAGTAAATAAGGCAGATCCGTGAACGGATGGTAAGTAATCGATTTCAGCCCAAATAGGTCTGATTTCAGTTGTTTTTCTTCCGTCAAGACGTGTTCCTAAGTCTAGGGTTACGTTACGAACTGCTTCTTTATTCGTTTTAGAGAAATATCTAGAGATTAAATCTCCATTTTCAGCTAGTTCTTCTTCAGTAAATAAGGCTTTAACTTCGTCTTTGATCTCTGCAAATGCTGCTGAGCGTTCGTGTTTAGCTGAACCTGCTTTTGCAACTGCATAAATTTTGTCATAAGAAGCTGCCCTTACTTTAGCGTGAATTGCTTCGTCTTCTCTTTCTCCGTCGTAAGTACGAACCTCCTTTTTTCCAAAAGCAGCTTGTAGACGAAGTTGAGCAGAAATTTGATTTTTGATATGTTCGTGAGCAAATTTAATCGCTTCAAGCATTTCTGCTTCTGAAATTTCTTTCATTTCACCTTCTACCATTGCGATAGAATCCATAGAAGCTCCAATCATCATATCGATGTCTGACAATTCTAATTGTGCGCGGCTTGGATTGATGATAAATTTTCCGTCGATACGACCAACTCTAGCTTCAGATATTAATGTTGCAAATGGGATATCAGATAAAGCTAAAGCAGCTGATGCTGCTAAACCTGCTAAAGCATCTGGCATAACATCATCATCATGAGACATTAGTTGAATCATTACCTGAACTTCAGCATGGTAGTCACTCGGGAAAAGTGGACGCAAAACACGGTCTACTAAACGCATTGTTAATACCTCGTTATCACTTGGTCGTGCTTCTCTTTTGAAGAAACCACCAGGAAAACGTCCTGCTGCAGCAAATTTTTCGCGATAATCTACCGTTAAAGGTAAAAAATCTACTGGACTTGCTTTCCTTGCAGAGACTACTGTTCCTAAAATAACAGTTTTACCTATTCTTACTACTACAGATCCATCCGCTTGTTTGGCTAAACGACCTGTCTCGATTGTAATGGTTCTCCCATCACCTAAATCGATACTTTCTACAAATAATTGTGGAATCATAAATTTAATTTATTAGTTAAACATGGGTTTTAGTTGTGTTGTAGTTGTTGTTTGCGTAGTTAATGCCTAAAACCCAATGAAAAACCAAACTTTTTTTATTTTTAATTTTGCCCCTTTACGGGGTGTAGGGGTAAAAACAAAAAGAGGCACTCTCGCGCCTCTTTAATATATTGATTATTTTCTGATACCCAATACTTTGATAATCTCACGATATCTGTTGATTTCTTTCTTTTTCAAGTAATCTAACAAAGATCTTCTCTTTCCTACTAACAATACTAATGAACGTTCTGTGTTATAATCATGACGATTTTTTTTCAAATGTTCAGTAAGGTGCGTAATTCTGAACGTAAACAAAGCAATTTGGCCTTCTGTTTTTCCTGTGTTTGTTTTCTCTCCGTGTTGTGCGAAGATTTCTTCTTTAATCTCTTTAGTTAAATACATTCCAATATTTGTTTAATGATTTTTATGTATGCCACACAGCTATTGTATGACGGGTGCAAAGATAATATTTATTTTCATAACGGCAATATAAATTTTATCTAAGATTGACCGCAATAAAATGTAATTTACTACACTGTGAACGTTTTAGCAATTTCTTGATTTACAAATTCTAGAAACTGTTCGTCTGCTTCTGTAAAAGGATCAATTACGTGACTATCAATATCAATTTGACCAATATTTTCTCCGTCAACAAATAGGGGGACCACAATTTCAGACTTTACCGTGAAACTGCAGGCGATGTAATTGTCTTGTGCTGCCACATCAGGGACAACAAAGTTTTCATTAGAAACTGCCACCTGTCCACAAATTCCTTTGCCAAAAGGAATAACAGTATGGTCTGTCTCAGCTCCTACATAGGGACCTAAATGCAATGTTTTAGATTCTTGATTTGCAAAGTAAAATCCAACCCAGTTGTAGTAGTCTATATTGTCTTTTAAAAGTTGGCAGACCGATAATAATTTTTCGTCTCTGGAAAGACTATTATTCAATGTAATTGCAGTTACCTTTGGTTGTAATTCCTGAAACGTCATATTTTCTGATTTTTTTACAAAAGTATTTAAAGTCCCTTTTAAAAATTATATAAATTTGTTAAAAAATAGATTTTGAAAAAATATTTTATTGTTTATAAACCTTTCTTACTTTTTTTGACCAAGTTCTTTTTGACTTTTATTGTCCTTACTTTACTATATCAAGGATTTTTAGGTAGTTTTGAAAATAATAAAATCGATTCTATTACTAATTTAGTAGCTAGGAATACAGAGCAGTTGCTGGATTTGTTTCCAACGGATGTAGCTACAGAAGAAAATATAGAAGGAACGTTCATTAAATTAATTTATAATCACAAGTATGTTGCCCGGATAATCGAAGGATGTAATGCGATTAGTATCATCATTTTATTTATTTCATTCGTTGTTTCGTTTTCAGGGAAGTTAAAACCAACGTTGCTTTTTATTTTTTGGGGGAGTGTCGTGATTTATATATTAAATGTCTTTCGAATCGCTATGTTGATTGTCTTGATCTATCATTTACCAGGTCAAGTGGGTTTGCTTCATAGTGTGTTATTTCCTCTGTTTATTTATGGTGTGGTTTTCATCTTGTGGATAGTTTGGGTCCGTAAATTTTCATTATATGCTAAAAGTACTGCTGTTAAATAAGTTAAGAATTCTTTTGGGATTGGTTTTTGTACTAGCACTTGTAGTGGTGCGCGCTTATGAAGACCTATTGTTTTATGATCCTTTTTTAAATTATTTTAAACGTGATTTTAATGCTTTACCATTACCTTCTTATGATTCGTTTCATTTGCTGTTAGGACTGTTATTTCGTTATGTGTTCAATATGGTTTTGTCATTAGGTTTACTCTACACCATTTTTAGAGACCTTACGATGATTAAGTTCGCTTCCATTCTCTATGTCTTTTTCTTTCTAATTTTAGTCTCTTTATTCTACGTCGTAATTTATTTCTATGGGGCTCAGAATAACTTGATGCTTTTTTATATTCGTCGCTTTCTTATTCAGCCCATTTTTGTGATTTTATTCATTCCCGCATTTTATTATCAAAAATGGGACAAGAGATTCTTTGAGAATGGTAAAAATTAAAAATCTGCAAATATTTTAAAGCATCTTAAGTTGACGCTTTTTAAATAGTTGCAGATTTCAACACAATAGATGTATTTTAATTAAATCTATTTCTTTGCTTTCCAATAATGCCTTAAATCTAACGTGTACGGGTATTCAGGATTAATAAGTTCAATAGGAGTATCGGGTTTTAGTTCTGATTTAGATTCTACAAGAAACCTAGAAGTTGCAGCTTGATTTGATATGGCTTCTTTTCCTATTTCTCTAACCTCAATGGAAGTAGAGGGAGTGTGACCAAAATCCCAAAAACGGCTCATTTTTCTCGATTCTGCTTCAAAGCTATTTACAGGGTAGGTGTCAAAACTTCTTCCTCCAGGATGATTTACAAAGTAAGTACATCCACCAATAACTTTATTGTTCCAAGTATCTACTAGGTCAAAAACCAGCGGCACGTCAATACCTATATTTGGATGCAATGCGGATGGTGGATTCCAGGCTTTGTAACGGATTCCAGCTACATATTCTCCTTTTGTTCCTGTACTCCTTAAAGGAATTCTGCATCCTTTACACAATAATATATGACGATCTG
Organism: Flavobacterium sp. ACAM 123; assembly: GCF_000264055.1. Taxonomy (GTDB): domain Bacteria; phylum Bacteroidota; class Bacteroidia; order Flavobacteriales; family Flavobacteriaceae; genus Flavobacterium. Next base: position 13,147 of record NZ_AJXL01000050.1, read on the forward strand.
GAACAATTCCACTAACTTTTACTTGCAAACGTTCTAATGATGAATCTACAAATCGCGAAGTTCCTGTACTAGAAAGTTCTTCTCCAAGTACGTGCCAAGGTTCTATTCCTAATCGGATTTCTAATTGAATATTATCAATACTAACATTACCATGATGTGGAAATCTGAATTCGAAAAATGGGTCAAACCAAGAAATATCAAATTTATATCCAGAATCTTTTAGATCGTTTACCACGTCAATCATATCTAAATAAGCAAAATGAGGGAGTAAAAATTTATCATGCAACTCTGTTCCCCAACGAATTAATTTTTTCTCGTAAGGCTCTTTCCAAAATTTAGCCACTAAGGCACGAACTAATAAATTTTGAACTAAATTCATATGCTTGTGTGGCGGCATGTCAAAAGCTCGTAATTCTAAAATACCTAATCGTCCCGTTGATGAATCTGGCGAATATAGTTTATCGATACAAAATTCAGTTCTATGCGTATTTCCAGTAATGTCTGTCAGGAGGTTTCTAAAAATTCGATCCACCATCCAAAACGGCACTTCCTTATCCTTTGGAATTTGTTCAAACGCAATTTCCATTTCGTATAACTTCTCATCTCTTCCTTCATCTATTCTAGGCGCTTGACTCGTAGGTCCAATAAAAGGGCCTGCAAATAAATAGCTTAAAACGGGATGATGTTGCCAATACGTGATTAAGCTTCGCAATAAATCGGGTCTTCTTAATAACGGACTGTCTTCTGGTTTTTCAGCTCCTAGTGTGACGTGATTTCCTCCACCGGTTCCAGTATGACGACCGTCAACCATGAATTTATCTGTTCCTAATCGGCATAAAAAGGCTTCTTCGTATAAAGCAGAGGTGTTGTCAACTATTTCTTGCCATGTTTTTGCGGGATGCACATTCACTTCAATCACCCCAGGATCTGGAGTAACCATCATTTTCTCAACTCTGTAATCGGTTTTAGGTTGGTAACCTTCAATTCGTACTGGCATTTGTAATTTTTCTGCCGTAATTTCTATCGACGTAACTAAATCGATATAATCCTCTAGATAATCTGTTGGTGGTAGAAAAACATATAGCATTCCATCACGCTCTTCTATACACATTGCTGTAATAAATGTGTCAACTTCAAATAAGGGTTCCTCTTTTTTCTCGTTATTTTTCTGCTTCTCTTCTTTTTTGGATAAAACCCTTTTTGCCGCTTCAAATAGTTTCGAAATCGTACCGTACCGTTTTTTTACTTTTTCGTCATAATCACCTAAAGCAGGTAAATCTTCGAATAAACTTCTGTCCACAACAATTTCTCTCTTGTTTTTGGAAGTTTTTGGAAGTGAATCCAATGGTAAGCGCAATCCAATTGGGGAATTACCAGGAACTAAAAAACAATTTCCTCTTCTAAATTCCCAAGCACAGCTTTCCCAATTATCAGCAATGTGATCTTTTCTTATTGGTAGAACAAATCCAGCTGGATTATTCAGGCCTTTTTCTAAAAGCATGGCTAGCTTATGTCGTTCTACAGAATCTTTTAAATTTACTTTTAAAGGATCTAAATTTACAGGAAGCTTTCCTTCCTCTAAAGCCCAATAGATTGGGTCTTCATAGGTTGGAGTTACGTTTTTAGAGTCAATTCCTAAATGTTTAGTAAGTTCAGTTGCAAATTTTTCTGCATCGTGGAAGTTAAATTTTGTTTCTCCTTCCTTAGCTACTAAAGCATCATTTTTCCATAATGGCAAACCGTCTTTTCTCCAGTATAAGGCATATTGCCAGCGTGGGAATAATTCTCCAGGATACCATTTTCCTTGTCCAAAATGGATAAGTCCTCCGTGAGCAAATCGCTGTTTTAAACGGAGTGCCAAGTCATAAGCTAATTTTCGTTTCAAAGGACCGTCAGCAGCGGTGTTCCATTCAGCACCTTCAAAATCATCGATAGAAACAAAAGTGGGTTCCCCTCCCATTGTTAAGCGTACGTCACCTTCAATCAAATCCTTTTCCACATCATTTCCTACCTGCATAATATCTTCCCACTGCTTGTCAGAATAGGGCTTTGTTACACGAGGGTCTTCATGAATACGAGTGACGGTATTTTCAAAATCAAAACTAACTTCGCATTTTTCTGTAGCACCGGTTACAGGAGCTGCACTTTCATAATGTGGTGTACAACACAATGGTATATGTCCTTCGCTTGCAAAAAGGCCTGAAGTGGGATCAAGTCCAATCCATCCTGCACCAGGTAAATAAACTTCAACCCAGGCATGTAAATCGGTAAAATCTTTTTCAGGACCAGATGGTCCATCTAGGGATTTAACGTCTGGCGCTAATTGTACAATATAGCCAGATACAAATCGTGCTGCTAACCCAAAGTGGCGTAAAACGTGAATCAATAGCCACGCAAAATCTCTGCAAGATCCACTCTTGATACGTAAAGTTTCTTCTGGTGTTTGCACCCCAACTTCCATTCGTAAGTTATAACTGAGTTCTTTGTAAACGGCTTGATTGATTGATACTAAAAAATCATTAGTGGGTAATGATTTGTTTGGTTTTAGGCCTTCCATGAATTTTAGGAAAATAGGACTTTCTTCGCTTAAATTTAGATAAGCAGTCAATTCTTGCTGAAGCATTTGGTCGTATGTAAAAGGAAATTTCTCTGCATATTCTTCTACAAAATAATCAAATGGGTTAATCACTTGCAGTTTTGCAATGACTTCCACTTCTACTGTTAACTCTTTAATTTTGTCTGGAAAAACGATACGGGCTTGGTAATTTCCAAAAGGATCTTGTTGCCAATTTATAAAATGATTTTCTGGAGATATTTTAAAAGTATAGCCTTCAATAGCTGTTCGAGAATGTGCAGCAGGACGAAGCCTAAAAACATGTGGAAATAACTTAACACTTCGGTCAAACTTATAAGTTGTTTTGTGGGAAAGCGCAATTTTAACAGCCATGATGTACGTGTTTTGTTTTTGACAATTTAATTAAAAATATGCCATTAATATAGGTTTTGAGGAAATAAAAAAAAATAGTAACGATAATGAGCGTTTAGGCAATAAAAATTTGAGGATAATTTGAATTAAGTTTATTTCAATAAGAAATAAAAAAATCATCTGAAGCATATAATGGATTTGAGTCTCCATTCAATTTTTCACATTCAATATTCATATAGGTACAAGAAGCATTTCCGAAAAGATTTGCAACGGCAACATCTGACCCGTCTTTTCCATGAGCAATTTTGACTAAACTACTTAAGTCTGATAAGCGGGTGGGGTCAAATAGAATCCATTGCCCACCTATGTAAACCTCAAAACAAGCGTGAATATCTGGCGGATTAATATTTGTAGCGTAACAAGTGAAGTAGCGTGCAGGAATGTTCAACGCCCTGCAAAGGGCAATTCCAAGATGAGCAAAATCTTTACAAACACCTTCTCGCTGGTTCAAGGTGTCATAAGCAGATGTGCTTGCGTCAGTTGTACCTGGAACATAATCAACATTGTTAAATATCCAATCATTTACCGCAACTGCTTTTTCAATATCAGATTGTAAATAGCCAAAAAGTTTAAAAGACAATTTCATTAATTTGTCAGAAGGGCAAAGTCTACTTGGAGACAAGTAAGGCACTATTTTATTATCTAAATCAAAAATAGAAGTGTTTTTAATTAGCGTTTCTTTGTTTATGATTTTAAATTCAACCTCTATTTCACCTTGGTAACTTATTTTAAATGGTACAAATTCATTAGCTTGTACTGTAATGAATCTGATTTTTGATTCAGGTAAGGAGAATTGTTTAAAAGGCAATTGAGGTGCTATTTCAAGAGACTCTGAAATAATTTTTTGAATGCGAGAATTTTCTAATGCTTGAATGTTAAAAATGCATGTGCTAGAAGTATATACGTCGTAGGAGAGGACTGCTTTGATTCTAAATTTCATCAAGCAAAAGTACTGTATATTAGAATATAACATGATGAATTTGTGAAAAAAAAATGTAAATTCGCCCCTTACAAAAACTGTGGATGAATACACCTATATCTTTTTTAGATTCCTATAAAAAAACAATTAATTCCTATGATGAGGTTATTAATAAAAGTGGAGAAGTAAAACCCTACTGGGCAACTATTTTTGCTACTTTGGAAGCGGTAGGGATGGATGAATTAGGGGTCAGAAATAAAGAAATCATCAATAAACTCAAGGAAAATGGAGTTACTTATAATGTTTATGACTCAGAAAACGAATTAGTTCGTCCCTGGAAACTAGATCCTATTCCTTTTGTAATTCATCAATCTGAATGGACTGCAATTGAAAAGGGGCTTATTCAAAGAGCTAACTTATTAGATCTGATTTATAAGGATATCTATGGAGAACAGCTGTTAATTAAAAATAATATTATTCCAGCAGAACTAGTTTTTAATAATTCTGGTTTTTTAAGACCTTGTTTTGATATACAACAAAAGGAATTTCACCAACTTTCACTTTTAGCATGTGATATAGCGAGAGGTCCAGATGGAAAGATGTGGTTGTTGGATAATCGGGTTCAATCCCCTTCAGGATCGGGATATGCTCTTGAAAATAGAATTGTTATGGCAAATGTTTTCCCGCAACTCAACAAAAACATTCACCGCGGTAAATTAAGTCCCTATTTTACTGAATTGCAAAAAACAGTTGGAAAACTTGGTAGCAGTGTTGAAAATCCAAATGTGGTTTTTTTATCCCCGGGAGCAGGAAATGAGACCTATTTTGAGCATGTTTATCTTTCTTCCTACTTAGGATTTAAATTAGTAGAAGGAGGTGATTTACTGGTTCGTGAAGGATATGTGTGGTTGAAAACCATTGATCAATTAGAGCGTGTAGATGTAATTATTAAGCGTATTGATGACCAGTGGTGCGATCCGTTAGAGCTTAATAAAAATTCACTATTAGGAATTCCAGGATTATTGCAAGTGATGCGTTTAGGGAATGTTTCTGTTATTAATCCTCCAGGCATTTCAGTTTTAGAAAATCACGGACTGATGGCATTTATTCAGAATGCTTGTAAGTTTTTATTGAAAGAGCCGCTAATTATGAACTCAACCGCTACTTGGTGGTGTGGTCAAGCTAAGGAGCTAAGCTATGTTCTGAATAATTTACCAAAACTAATTATTAAAAAGACGAATAGAGATTTAGGGTTTAAATCTGTCTACGGAAGAAAATTAAATAAAGAGCAATTAAAAGAGCTCAAGGCTACGATTTTAAGTAATCCAAAAGAGTATGTAGCTCAAGAAGAAGTAAGTTTATCAACGACGCCTTCTTTAATTGATGGAAAAATTCTTCCTAGATTAGCAGTAATTCGGGCTTTTTTAATTTCTGATGGTAGCAATTACAAAGTGATGAAAGGAGGACTTACTCGTAGTTCAGTCATAGAGGATAAATTCCAAATATCGAATCAGTTTGGAGGGATCTCAAAAGATACCTGGATTATCTCTGATAGTCTACAAGGATTACAAAAGCCACAAGAGCAGCAGCAACATAGTATTGAAGTTAAAAGAACCAATCAAGTTTCTATAAGTACGGCTTTGACAAGTAGAAATGCTGAAAATTTATTCTGGGTCGGAAGATTGTCTGAAAGAACAATGGCGTTAACTAGCTTCTTAAAAATAATTTTTAATAAATTAAACGAAAACGTAAGTAGTAATGGAAAAAAACAACCTGAATTTTTAGTCGTTTTACTTAAAGCAGTTACACATCTTACACAATCGTATCCTGGCTTTGTTGGTGAAGATGGAGTGGAAGAGGAAGCTACTTTTGAAAAACCCTTGGCGGAGTTGATTCCTTTGATTAATGATTCAAAAAAAGAGGGATCGCTAACTTATAATATTCAATCGCTCTTGTATACAATAAATCATATTAGCGAAAAATGGAATAATGACACCAAAGGAATTGTCTATTTAATAGAAGAGAGTTTGATTGGTTTAAAAAGTTGTGATGAGCATAACCTCAATCAAACAACTCATGCTTTAGATAAACTGTACATCCGGATGATGGCATTTTACGGGAATACATATGAAACATCTCCAAGAGAAAACGGATTTTATTTGTTTGAAGCTGGAAAAAATATCGAACGTTTTTTATCACTTATTTCAGTTCTCCAAACTTTATTTTGTTTTAGAAGAAGGGAAGAGGTAGAACAGCTTTTATTAGAATCTGTTTTAGAAAATCATAACTTATTAGCTCAATATCGCAGTAATTACAAATCACAATTAAATTTAGTTACAGTCCTAAATATGTTATTTTTAGAGAAAAATTCGCCCTACACACTAGCTTACATTTTGGACACACTTTCGTATAATATTTCTAATTTACCAAAAAAATCAGAAATCAACCAGTTGAGTATTGCTGAAAAGAAGGTGTTAGAGGCAAGTACTATAATTAAATTAATTGATCCTATAGTTTTAGAACAGGCGGACGAAAATGATTTTAGAAAATCATTAGATAGTACAATTAATATCGTCTCTGAATTAATTTCATCTGTAACTAGTAGCTTATCAAGTTTATATTTTAATCATTCGGTGATGCAACTTTCCTTTTTAGCTACAGACAAAAATAATTCTGATGAAATATAAATTAACACATAAAACGTCCTACATATATACTGATGCTATCCATAATTATCAATGTATTGTTTGTTTGCATCCTATAACTTCAGAAAGGCAAAATTGTGAAGATTTTAAACTAACAATAGAACCCAATCCTCAAAATTTATTTGAGCGAAAGGATTATTTTGGGAACACTCAATATTATTTTTCGATTTTAAAACCACATAAAGTTTTGCAAGTCATTGCCACTAGTATTATTGAGGTTTTTCCGCCAAAATTATTAGTTGCTAATAGCATTACTTGTGCTGAAGCACTTCATTTATTTAGTACTAAATTGTTACTAAAAAATGAATTATTACAATTTCAACTTCCAAGTCCCTTTATTTTTTGGAATGAAGAGATAAAACTTTTTGCACAAACTTGCTTGGCTCCTAATGAATCGCTTTATGAATCAATTGCCAAGTTATCCGAAAAGATATTTACAGAATTTGAATTTAACTCAGGAGCCACTACAATAAATACACCGTTAAGTGAAGTTTTAAAACTCCGAAAAGGCGTTTGTCAGGATTTTACCCATTTGATGATTGCTTGCGTAAGAAGTTTGGGCTTTGCTGCTCGTTATGTAAGTGGCTATCTAGAAACTCTTCCGCCAAAAGGCAAAGTAAAGCTGCAAGGTTCTGATGCTTCTCACGCCTGGGTTTCTGTTTACGTACCGGAAATGGGCTGGTGTGAATTTGATCCTACAAATAGTATAATATCAGGGGAACGTCACATTGTTACTGCCTATGGGCGTGATTACTCCGATATTTCCCCATTAAAAGGAATCATTTTTAGTTCAGGAGAACATAAAGTAAAAGTGGAAGTTGATGTAATCCCAATTTTATAATTAAAATAGTTGTTTTAATTATCTATTTCTGCTTTCTAAACATAGAGCTAAATATTAGATTTGTTTTCCTTTGATTAGGCATAGTTGTTTGATAATTAGTGTTTTGTAGGTATGAAGATAATAAAAAATTCTGGAGATGGTTTGGATTTTGATCCATAAAAACTAAGGAAATAACTTGATAAATATAGAGCTGACGAGTTGATAGTGTAGGATATTTTACATAAAAATAAGTAAAGAAATCTTCGACGGAATAGCCACAAAAAAGATTTACAAACGCGCTTTTGCTTTACTTAAAAAAGAAGCTAATTCACATGCTGCCCGATATAATTTGAGGTTAGGGTTACAATTATTAGGGCCAGCAGGTTTCTTTTTCGATAAATATATCGCACGTCTTTTTGATTCGGAAGGCTATCAAATGGTTACTAATCTAACATTGTTTGGTAAATGTGTATTGCATGAAATTGATGTTTTGATTAAGAAAGACAATCAGCTATAAATAGTTGAATGTAAATTCCATTCTGCAAGAGAAAATAAGTCAAACGTAAAGATTTCCTTAGACGCTTTTTCTAGATTTAATGATTTGAAAGAAAGAAAACAGGTTGTTTTTTCGAAAAATGAAACCATTTCAAAACGCTGGATTGTAACCAATAATCGATTTACCTCTGATGCTTTAGATTTTGCGAAATGTTCAGGGTTGAATTTACTAAGCTGGGATTATCCGAAAGACAATAATTTGAAAACTAAGAACGATATCGATTGTCTATATCCTGTCACCGGTCTGACTACATTATCTTAGGCTGAAGAAGATAAATTATTGATATTAAGTATGATTTTAGCGAGAGAATTAGTAAATAATTCGGATCAATTGGGTAGAAGTGGTTTGAGTGCTAGCAGAATTAAAAACGTTTTAAAAGAAGTCGGATTTAGTCAGATGCATTTAACACAGGTTTTTTTTAATCTTAAAAACGGAATCATGAAAGTAAAATTTATAGGGGCTTCAGGAACCGTGACAGGTTCAAAAACAGTAGTTGAAAGTAATTGAGTCCGTATTTTAATAGATTGCTGACTATTGTAGGGAATAAAGTCTTGGCGGAACTGAATTGGCAGCCATTGTTCGGCTTGGCTTCCACTATTAATTTTGTACTTCTGACGCAGGGACATTTAGATCATTGCGGTTGGTTGCCAAGATTAGTTGATCACGGCTTTAAGGGTGAAATATACTGTTAGGGTCCAGGAAAGAAATTGCCGAACTATTCTTTTAGACAGTGGTAAAATATAGGAAGAGGAAGCTGAAAGAGCTAACAAAGGAAAGTATTCTAAACACGAAGTCGCAGAATCGCTCTATAATGTGGAACAAGCCTGAAAAGTTTTCTCGCATTTTAGAGTTGTCAATACAAATGAATCGGTTCTCTTAGATGCTGAAATCTCAGCTGTTTTTGTAAATACGGGACATATCATAGGGGCATGTAGTATTGAGTTAAAACTCGAAAATAAAATAGTAGTTTCTTTAGATGATATTAACTGTGATAATGACGTTTTAATGTACCCACCCACAAAGCCAAAAGAAGCAGATTATGTATTTCTGGAGAGTACCTATGGAGATCGTCTTCATCGTGACGGCGACCCCAAGTTGTAATTAGAAATGTATATTAATAATACGTTCAAGATGGGAGGAACAGTCTTTATACCAAGCTTTAAAATAGAACAGGCACAAATGATTATGTATTTGCTATGGCAACTAAGAGAAGAGGGCAAAATCCCTGACGTTCTGTACATTATAGATTTGCCTATGGGAGTAAGTACTTTTGATATTTTTTTTGAAAATAGAAAGTGGCATAAGTTATCTTTAGAAGATTATATAGCTATAAATAATATAAATAAGATGTTCACCATGATCACGGATTACAAAGAAACAATTGATGCAATTTATAATAAAGCTTCTAAAGTGGTAGTTGCCGCAAGTGTAATGGTGACTGGAGGAAGGATACTAAGTTATTTAGAACGCTACATTAGTTTAGCTGAAACTACCGTAATTCTTGAGGTGTACCAAGCAGAAGTTAATTGGGGACGAAAACTATTACAAGGAGCTAAAGAAGTGAAGATTTATGGGAAATATTATCCTGTTGAAGCAAAGATTCTTGAAATAGAAGGACTGTCAGCACATGCAGATCAAAAAGGACTTCTCAACTGGCTTTCAGCATTGGCAATAAACCTAAAAAAGTATTCTTAGTTTATGGCGAAAACCACCCTGCAGATGAACTCCAGATAAAAATAGGAGAGCATCATGGATTTGATTGTAATGTAACTTTGATGGGGCAGGAGTTTGAAGTTTAAACTTTTATGGGAATGATTAATTAGAAAGCCCAAAAAGAAACTTTTGGACTTTATTTTTGAAATAACTTCGAGATATTATTTTTAAGAAAAAAATATTTGGATTGAATCTATTTTAAAATTCCAAAATAAAAATAGTTAATTAATAAAAGGTATAATTAAGTATGGGGTTAGTCATTTTTAGCGATTGGTCAATCGTTAATTAAACTTTAAAATTATACAATAGATTGTAGTTGCACTAATTTATAACTACTTTCACGCACAAATAATTTAAGCAACAAATCCGTAGAATGAATAGTTTCGATTGGAAGAATTTAATAGACCCACTTTTTTACATTCATTTTGATGTGAACGGGGTGAAAATGGGGATTTATATTGTGTTATTTATCATTTTTGCAGAAACAGGGTTGTTTGCTGGTTTCTTTTTACCTGGCGATAGCTTACTTTTTTTAGCGGGAATTTATAATAGAGAATTAATAGAAAATGTGCTTTTTATAGAGAGCCCTTTTATCAATGTTTTAATATTGTCTACTGCAGTTGCAATATCTGGTATTCTAGGAAATATAGTAGGGTATTGGTTTGGGTCTAAAAGCGGATATTATCTATATAATAAAGCCGATACTTTTTGGTTCAAGAAAAAATATCTTGTGCAGTCTAAAGATTTTTTCGACAGGCATGGTGGCAGAGCTATTATATTTGCAAGGTTTTTACCTATATTCAGAACTTTTGCGCCTATTGTAGCCGGAATTGTAACTATGGATAAAAAGAAGTTCATGTACTACAATGTAGTGAGTTCTTTTCTGTGGTCATTTACTTTGATTTTTGCAGGTCATTATTTATATGGTTTCTTACTGGATACTTATCAAATAGATTTAAAGAACCACATCGAATTGATAATTCTTGGTTTAGTGATTTTAACACTTTCTCCTGTTTTAATTAAATTTGCTAAAAACAGTAAGAAATCCGAAGATTAAAAAGATAAAATAGAAAACGATAAAACAGTAGCTTTTATTAGATTTTAGAATAAATAGAAAGTCCGTGCCGTATTGATCGGGACGGGTTTTTTTTATATAATTGGTTTTGTTTGATATTATATCAGTCGAGGCATACGCCAGCCATTTCATTTAAACTTGCGTTTTCTTGTTTGACCTCAGTCAAAGCAATGCGTTCAGTGTTAATATCTTCCAGCAACTGACGATGTTATTTTCTATAATACTTGTTACTTTTACAGTGTACACTATAGCACCAGCATAAATAAAAATCCGTCCCGTTATTAAACGAGAAAGATTTTTTATATAAAAGGAGTTGATTTTGCATCATGCTCAGCTTATCGCCACCGATTGCATTTACATGTGCATTTTCTTCTTCGATGTCGACCAATGCACAATAAGCAGTTCTCCAAGTGACTTAGCACTTTCTATTGCCATTCGTATGACTTTTACAGTGTCTACAGTAGAGTACCAATATAAATGGAAAATCCGTCCCGTTATTGAACGAGACGGATTTTTTATATAATATATTTTGTTTGATATTACATCATTCCCGGCATACCGCCACCCATTGATCCTCCACCTGCGTTTTCTTCTTTGATGTCAATCAAAGCACATTCAGTAGTTAATATCATTCCAGCAACTGACGCGGCATTTTCTAATGCGACGCGGGTTACTTTTGTAGGGTCGATAATACCAGCTTTCAGCATATCCACGTATTCGTCAGTTTTAGCATTGTATCCAAAATCGCCTTTTCCTTCAGCCACTTTTGCAACAACAACAGAACCTTCAAGACCTGCATTTTCAACAATGGTTCTTAATGGAGACTCAACAGCACGAGATATAATTTGTATTCCTGTTGCCTCATCTGCATTGTCTGGTTTTATGGCGCTTAATACATTTTTAGCTCTTAATAAAGCAACACCACCACCGGCAACAATACCTTCTTCTACAGCCGCGCGTGTTGCGTGCAATGCATCATCAACTCTGTCTTTTTTCTCTTTCATTTCTACTTCAGAAGCAGCACCTACATAAAGAACAGCAACGCCTCCAGCTAATTTAGCCAAACGTTCTTGTAACTTTTCCTTGTCATAATCAGAAGTTGTAGCTTCCATTTGACCTTTAATTTGGTTTACACGATTTTTAATCATGTCTGCTTCTCCAGCACCACTTACAATAGTAGTATTGTCTTTATCGATAGTTACTTTTTTAGCAGTTCCTAACATTTCGATTGTAGTATTCTCAAGAGTATATCCTCTTTCTTCAGATATTACAGTTCCACCAGTCAGGATAGCGATATCTTCAAGCATAGCTTTTCTTCTGTCTCCAAAACCGGGTGCTTTTACAGCAGCGATTTTTAACGCTCCACGTAATTTATTTACAACCAGTGTTGATAGTGCTTCACCATCTACATCTTCAGCAATAATTAATAATGGTTTTCCAGACTGAGCAACTGGCTCAAGAACCGGTAATAATTCTTTTAGAGAGGAGACTTTTTTGTCGTATAATAAAATATACGGATCTTCTAACTCTACTTCCATTCTTTCAGAATTAGTCACAAAATACGGTGAAAGGTATCCTCTATCAAATTGCATTCCTTCTACAACATCAACATAAGTTTCTGTTCCTTTTGCTTCTTCAACAGTGATAACACCTTCTTTTCCTACTTTTGCGAAAGCAGTAGCAATTAACTCACCAATTACTTCGTCATTATTAGCAGATATAGAGGCAATTTGTTTGATTTTATCGGAGTCAGTACCTACTTCTTTGGATTGCTTTGCTAAGTCAGTAACAATAGCTTGTACTGCTTTGTCGATACCGCGTTTCAAATCCATTGGATTTGCTCCTGCAGCAACGTTTTTTAACCCTTCTTTTACTATGGCTTGCGCTAAAACAGTTGCAGTTGTAGTCCCATCTCCTGCTAAATCATTAGTTTTTGACGCTACTTCTTTTACCATTTGAGCGCCCATGTTTTCTAGCGGGTCTTTCAATTCAATTTCTTTAGCTACAGTAACCCCATCCTTTGTCACCGTTGGTGCGCCAAATGATTTTCCAATGATTACATTACGACCTTTTGGCCCTAGAGTAACTTTAACCGCATTTGCTAATGCATCAACGCCACGTTTTAATCCGTCACGTGCTTCTATATCAAATTTTATATCTTTTGCCATTTTTTTTATTTTTTTTAAATTTTTTGAAGAGACAAGTTACGACTTGTCTGTGTTATTTAAGATTTATTTTTGCAATTATATTATTGCAAGAATATCCTCTTCTCTCATTATCAAATAATCTTTACCCTCTAATTTCAATTCAGTACCTGAATATTTTCCGTAAAGAACACTATCTCCAATTTTCACAGTCATTGTATGTTCTTTTGTGCCGTCCCCAACTGCAACAACAGTTCCTTTTTGCGGTTTCTCTTTAGCGGTATCAGGAATAAAAATCCCTGAAGCAGTTTTTGTTTCAGCAGCGACTGGTTCTATAAGAACGCGGTCAGAAAGTGGTTTAATGTTTAAAGCCATGATTTTATTTTTTAATTATATTAGTGTTCAATGAAAGTCAGAAATTGTGCCAGCCTTAATAAACTGACATATTTTCTTATAAAAAATGCCAGCTTTGACAGGCTGGCATT
>NZ_AJXL01000051.1 GCF_000264055.1 Flavobacterium sp. ACAM 123
CTAATAATCGTCCTTCGTTTTTGTGGCTACAATCGTGCTGTTGATATCTTAGAATGGTACATAGATCTGTATTTTACTAGTAAAGAATAAAAGCTTCTTGTTTCCAAGAAGCTTTTTTATCAATTTTATAGATACTTTAATAGTCGTTTAATATTACTTAAAAGCAGGAATTCCGGTAATATCCATACCCGTGATCAATAGATGGATATCATGTGTTCCTTCGTAAGTGATTACGGACTCTAAGTTCATCATATGGCGCATGATTGAATAGTCTCCAATGATTCCCATTGCTCCTAATATTTGTCTAGCTTCGCGTGCAATGTTAATTGCCATGTCGACATTGTTTCTTTTGGCCATAGAAATTTGGGCGGTTGTAGCTCTTCCTTCATTTTTTAAAACACCTAGTCTCCAAGTCAGTAATTGTGCTTTTGTGATCTCCGTAATCATTTCAGCTAATTTCTTTTGTTGTAATTGTGTCCCGGCAATCGGTTTGTCAAACTGAATGCGTTCCTTAGCATAGCGAAGTGCAGTGTCATAACAGTCCATAGCCGCCCCAATAGCGCCCCAGGCAATACCGTAACGTGCAGAATCTAAGCAGCCGAGAGGCGCTCCTAATCCAGATTTATTTGGGAGTAAATTTTTTTTTGGTACTTTTACATTATCAAATATTAGCTCTCCTGTCGATGATGCGCGAAGTGACCATTTATTATGCGTTTCTGGTGTAGTAAAACCTTCCATACCGCGTTCTACAATTAAACCGTGAATCCTACCCTCTTCACTTTTTGCCCAAACAATAGCTATATCGGCAAACGGCGCATTAGATATCCACATTTTAGCACCATTCAACAAATAATGATCTCCCATATCTTTAAAGTTGGTTATCATACTTCCTGGATCGGAGCCATAATCAGGTTCGGTTAAACCAAAGCAACCCATAAATTCACCAGTGGCTAGTTTTGGTAAATATTTCATGCGTTGTTCTTCATTACCATATTTCCAAATAGGGTACATTACCAAAGATGATTGTACAGATGAGGTAGAACGAACTCCAGAATCACCGCGCTCAATTTCTTGCATAATCAGTCCATACGATATTTGGTCTAAACCAGCACCTCCATATTCTTCAGGAATGTAGGGACCAAAACCCCCAATATCTGCTAACCCTTTAATAATTTGTTTTGGGAATTCTGCTTTTTGAGCATATTCTTCAATAATAGGAGAAACTTCTTTTTTTACCCATGCACGAGCTGAATCACGAACGAGTTTGTGTTCATCTGTGAGTAAATCGTCTAAGTTATAATAATCAGGAGATTGAAATAAGTCTGGCTTCATGATTTTGCTAATTTATGTGTCACAAAGTTACACAAAGGAATATAACAAAACGATTAACAATTGTTATATCTTTCTATATTTGATTTGCTTACTCATGCAATTTAATTGTAAAGTACAACGAAAGTTTGAATTAAATGGGAAACTGAGGGAATTTAGGTTTTGTTTAAAAGATTTTTTTTACATTTTCAAATAAAAATCTTTAGTCACTTCAACATATTCTGGAGTGTAAATATGTCTTGAAGTTTCGGTGATTAATTCGTCACTTAAAAAATCTGTACTTTCTGTAATCACAGTTTTTCAACGATTCGTTCGACCTTGAGGTTTTTCAGCTTAATGTTATTCAGATATAGATTTTTCGAGTAATTGACTAGTGCAAATTTTGCTATTTATCTCTACCTTTGCGGGTATTTAAAATTAAAATTTTGTTAACTAAAAAGTTGTTTTTTTACCATGATGACAAGCCTTCAGAGAATTACTTTAGTGTTATTTTGTTTTTTCTTAAATCTTGCTGCAAGTCAAACAAAGCAAATAAAATTAAAGTTAACGAGTAATCCAGATACTTTTAATTTAAACGAATATCAGTCGGATTTAAGACCGTTGTCCTATACTGATAATTTTATAGGGATTCCTGAACTTGATTCCTTAAAATTTCATTTCGTAGCAATGGATTATGTGCAATATGCGTATGACATGTATAAAGATCATAAACTGGAGAAGACTAGAGCACTTGCCTACTTCAAAAGATTAAAAATAGACACACTTGCACTATCGCATAAGAAAATCAATCAAGAGCTAATCGTGCTTATTGGTTTTAAGAAAAATAAGCAAGTATTAATTGCTGATACCAACAAGAATAAGGATTTTAGTGACGAAATTAAATATGAATACAACATATTACCAAATGCTGACGAGGCTTTGATTAAAAATTATTTGCCTTCAATTTATAAATTCGAATATTTTGATAATAAAAAATTATAAATTTGAACGAAAGTTTGTTTTAATTCCTGATAAGGAGAATGAAGTATCCCAAAAGATCGATAAAAAAGATATTCCCTACTTATCCTTTCTTAAATTTGTAGATGCTTGGGTAGGGAAAGCGGATGGTTATGAGTTTTATTTTTCTGATTTCTATGCTAAAAGTAAATTCTATGTTAAAGATAAAAACACTAATTTTTCGAAAGATTTTGTTTTTAATAAGCAGTTTAAGTATTCTTTCAATGATACAATTGCTATAAATAATTCAAATTACACAATTATAAGACAATTGAAAATGGATTCATTGTTTCTAAATTTGGTCAAAAAAGGGTATGTCGAACGATTTACAATTGGGAATATGATACCTTTAAATTATACTTTTAGAGATTTGTACAATAATAATTTTGTTCTTAAAGATGCGTTAAAAGATAAGGATTTTTTGCTTTTGGAATTTTGGGGCACTTGGTGTGGTCCTTGTGTTAAATTTTATCCACATATCAGAGAATTTTATGATACAAACGAAAAAAAAATAAATATTCTTGGTGTCGCTGTTGATAATTCGAATGAAGAAGTATTAGAATATGTAAAGAAAAATAATGTAAAATGGCAACAAGCGTTTATGAAATTAAATGATAGTAATACATTCATAACACAGCTTAATATACAAGCATATCCAACAATCGTTTTGATAGATAAAAAAGGTCAAATTACTTTTGTTGGTGCAGGAGACTCTTTGTCTTTAGGATTGATTGGTAAAATCATAGCCAAATAGGTTTTGGTTTTGGATCATATTCATTTTAATAAATTTGATTTTTGAGTTTGCTGACAATTACATTTTCAAATAAAAATCCTTAGTCAGCGTGATGTATTCTGGAGTACATACGTGTCTGGTAATCTCGATAATTAATTCATCAATAGGGAAGTCTGTAATTTCGTTTCGGCTAAAAGCCAACAGGCTTCGTTTGATTTCGGTAGTTGGAGTTCCTTTTACGCGAGTGATTTTTATAGGATAAAGCTCCATTTCTTTGGCTAAGGCCAAAAACTTTTGTTCTTCTTTAAACGGAATAATAACAGCGAATATTCCGTTTTCGGAAAGCAATAAATCAGCAGCTTCAATTAAATCCTCAAAAGGCATCGCATCTTGAAAACGGGCTAAATCGCGTTGTTCACATTCTGTTTTATAGTCTTCGGTATAAAATGGAGGATTGGAAATAATCAGGTCGTATTCATCTTCGGGCTCTTCAACAAATTCATCTAAACCGGCATGAAAGCAGAATAAGCGATCGCTCCAAGGAGATTTTTCAAAATTATCCATTGCTTGTTCGTAAGCTTGTTCGTCAATTTCTAAAGCATCAATTTGTTCGGCATTGGTTCTTTGTGCTAACATTAAAGCGATGATCCCTGTTCCAGCTCCAACATCTAAAATACTGAATGGGTTATTTGTTATTGGCACCCAAGCACCAAGTAAAACGCCATCAGTGCCAATTTTCATAGCACAACGATCTTGCTGTATTGAGAATTGCTTGAATGAAAACATGATGATTTACGATTGTAGATTTACGATTTTTAATTTCGGATTTTTTGTAAATGCTGATTTATTGGATTTCAATAAGTAGTATTGTAAAATCAAGTTTTTGATTTTATCGATTAACCGAATAAACAAATAACCGATTAAACCTTTTAAAGGTACATTTCGATTAAACCCACGGGCAAATCCATGATCACTTTTTTGTTTTCACGGTCAATTTTGACAAGGAAATGGTCAATCATTGGAATAAGGATTTCTACTTCGCCGTTTAAAACTTCAAAAAGGGGTTGAGAAGTCGTGTCATTTATAGATACGATTTTTCCAACAATACCAAGGCGTTTGTCTTCCACTTCAAAACCTATAACTTCGTGATAGTAGAATTTGTTACCGCTAAGCTTAGGTAACATTTTTAGCGGAAGGTAGATGTCGTTACCCATAATGGCGTCGGCATCTTCTTCGGTGTTCATGTCCTCAAAACGAATTCTTAGAAAATCGTTTTTATGTAAAGAGCTGTTTTCAATAAAAAAAGGAACCAAGTGTTTGTTGCATTCAACAAACACTGATTCCAAGTTTTCGTATAACTCTGGTTCGTCCGTATCTAAATAGGCAAGAACTTCCCCTTTAAAACTAAACTTTTTGGCGATTTTGCCTAAATAGAAACAATCTTCTTTATGCATCTTCGCGGATAAATTTATGCTTGAGTTTCTTCGTTGTTTTCTTCTGCAGCAGGAGTTTCTTCAGTTGAAGTTTCAGCTTCAACGATTTCAACAATTTCTTCAACAGCAGGAGCGGCAGCGGCAATAGCATCCGCTTCAGCTTTAGCTGCAGCAGCTAAACGTTTTGCGTTTACATCTTGTTCTGCTTTGAAAGCTTTGGCTTTAGCATCAGCTTGCGCTTTTGTTAAACCGTCTTTTTTAGCGTCAACTGTTCCAGTTTTAGCTTCTAACCACGTAGCTAATTTTGCATCAGCTTGTTCTTGGGTTAAGGCACCTTTACGAATACCACCATCAAGGTGATGTTTCAATAGAGCTCCTTTGTAAGAAAGAATTGCCTTAGCAGTTTCTGTTGGTTGAGCACCATTGTGCAACCATTTAACCGCACTATCCAGGTTTAAGTCGATAGTTGCTGGGTTTGTGTTTGGATTGTAAGTACCGATTTTCTCTAAGTATTTACCGTCTCTTTTTGAGCGAGCATCTGCTGCTACAACCCAGTAAAAAGGTTTTCCTTTTTTACCGTGTCTTTGTAATCTAATTTTTACTGACATAATCTAAATGATTAAATTTTGAGGTACTCGACCTCTATTAATTAAGGCTGCAAAGATATGCTATTTATTTTAATATACTAATCGGTTGTTAGTATAATGAATGAGAATAGGTTATACTGTTTTTGGCCGTATTTTATTTGGAATAACTGGGTATATTTATCCATAATAGTATACTTTTGTTTGTTTAAACTCGCATTTTATGAAAAAATCTTTTCTTTTTATTATCGTGTTTTTTACCTTAATTTCCTGTGAGGAAGACGTAAGATTTAATAATCCTTCATTTCAGGGAGTAAAAGACAACGTTTTTTGGAGAGCTAATGTGTCCACGGCTTCTCTAGGTCCTAATGGATCTCTAGTGATTGAGGCCTATTCAGGAAACGAAATGATTACGTTGAAAACTACTTCAGCTGCAGTGGCTATTTATTTTCTGGGAACTAGTGTTTCAAAAACTGCCGTTTATATCCTAAAAGATATTAATGGTACAGTAACTTATGCGACTGGTTTTGGAAAAGGAGATGGTCAGATTGTAATAACAGAATATGACATTGTAAATAAAACAATATCAGGTGCGTTTAAATTTAATGCTGAAAATAGTGACAGTAACTCTTTGGCAGGACCTGTTTTAAATTTTCAACAAGGAGTTTTTTATAAAGTACCCATAATTGCACCTGTCTTAGCAAATTAAAAAGGAACGAATATTATGCCTTTTTAATTGTCGTTTCTTTTCGTTTTGTCATGGAAGTGTAAATAAAATAAAAGCAGAAATATCCTTATATATAGTGTGTTATAAAATAGTTTAACTATATTTGTTTAATATTATAAATAAGTACATATGAATATTTTTGTTGGAAGCCTTCCATTCAGTATTGAGGAAGCAGATTTAAGAGAGTCTTTCGAGGCTTATGGTGCAGTTGATTCTGTAAAAATTATTACTGATAAATTTACTGGAAGAAGTAAAGGATTCGGTTTTGTTGAAATGACAAATGATGATGAAGCTCAAAAAGCGATTGATGAATTGAACGGTGCAACTGTTCAAGGACGTGCAATTGTAGTTAACAAGTCTGAGCCAAAACCAGAAGGAGAAAGAAGAAGTTTTAACAATAACAGTCGTGGTGGTGATTCACGCGGTGGTTATGGTGGTGGAAACAGCCGTGGTGGAGAAAACCGTGGTGGTGGAAACAGAGGAGGGTATTAATACCTTTTTCTACAACTATATAAAAAAGGTGTCAATGAAATTGACACCTTTTTTATTTGATTTAAGTCTTGTAAATAATCGTTATTATGAAGTGAACAAAAAAGATTTATTTAGTGTTTAGATTGTAATTCTTATTTTGCAGAACTGGAGTAATGAGTCACAAAGATGCAGACAGTTTTATATTTATTTTGTGTTGTTTTTTGTCCAGAGATTTTTTTGAATCGGATTATCAATAACTATTTTGAGAACTTTTGCTATTTTCTTTGTGTCTCTTTGCGAAAGTTCATAAAAAAAGTCGCTTAATTTTACTGGCAGCTTTTAGTCTGTTTTATTTTAAGATTACAAGTTAGCAACTAGCCAATCACCAACATCACTTGTTTTATACGCTGTTGCTCCTTTGGCAGCTAAGTCCTCTGTAACAATTCCTTGTTCCAATGACTTGTTTACTGCTGCTCTAATGGTGGCGGCCTCTTCGTAAAGTCCAAAAGCATCTTCAAACATCATGGCTGCCGATAAGATAGTGGCCAATGGATTAGCAATATTTAATCCTGTGGCTTGCGGGTAAGAACCGTGAATCGGTTCGTACAAAGAAGTATGCTCTCCAACAGATGCTGAGGGCATTAACCCCATAGAGCCTGAGATTACAGATGCCTCGTCAGTCAATATATCTCCAAAAAGATTTTCTGTAATTAAGACATCATAGGAGTTAGGCCATTGCACTAATCGCATGGCTACTGCATCTACAAATTCATAACTTACGGTTATTTCAGGATAGTCTTTTTCCATAGCTTGTACTGTTTCTCTCCACAAACGGGATGTTTCCAATACGTTTGCTTTGTCAACACAACATAATTTTTTAGTACGAGTCATTGCTAGTTCAAAACCTTTTTTGGCTAAACGTTGTACTTCTGCTCTAGTGTAGGTACAGGTATCAAATGCGGTTTCGCCTCCGTCGAGCCTTCCTTTTTCGCCAAAATAGATTCCTCCTGTCAATTCTCTTAAGAAAACTAAGTCGGTTCCTTCGATACGTTCTCTTTTTAAAGGAGAGTTATCGATCAAAGACGGGAAGGTGAAAGTAGGTCTTACATTAGCAAATAAACCTAACTTTTTACGCATTAGCAATAACCCTTGTTCTGGTCTTACCTTAGCTGTTGGGTCGTTATCATATTTTGGGTGTCCGATAGCTCCAAATAGCACAGCGTCTGCAGCCATGCATATTTCGTGCGTTTCATCAGGATAAGGAACTCCAACGGCATCGATTGCACAAGCGCCGGTTAAGGCTGGCCTCCAAATGATTTCGTGATTGAACTTTTTTGCAATAGCATCTGAAACCTTAACGGCCTCATTAATCACTTCAGGTCCGATTCCGTCTCCTGCTAACAGTGCGATAGTGTATTTCATTTTTTATAGGTTTTTCCTGCCCCTCCCCTCCGAAGGAAGGAAAGTTTAGACGATATGAATTGTGTTTATTTTTTTTGTTATGAGTCCATGTAGTTTATTTTCCGATCATCAAAAATAGATCGATATAACTTTTTCTAAGACATTCTTGGCGACGTTGAATTTATAAAAAATTGTATCTCATGTTCTCCCTCTGTTCCGGCGAGGGTTGGTGTAGGGATCACGTTCAGCATTTTTTGCGTTGCAACGATTGCTGCTACAGTCTGATCAGAGTCTAATCCTCGTGTTTTAAATTCCTTACCATTGATGGTCCAAGTGATAATGGTTTCGCATAATGCATCAGAACTACTTCCTGGTGGTATTCTTACTGCGTAATCAATCAATTTTGGTAATTGAAGTTCCTTACTTTTATATATTTTTGCCAATGCATTCATAAACGCGTCAAATTGTCCATCTCCTTGTGCGTGCTCTTCAATAACTTCCCCGTCTATTTTTAAACATAGGGTCGAGGAAGGTCTTAAACCCTTCGCATGAGAGAGTACGTAAGACTCTACTTTTATTTTTTCTTCATAGGTATGACTATCCAGTACATCAGAGATAATATAAGGTAAGTCTTCCCGAGTAACAGTTTCTTTTTTATCTCCTAATTCAATAATTCTTTGAGTAACTAATTTTAGATCTTCCGCATTAAGCTTCAATCCTAACTCTTGAAGGTTTTTTTCAATATTAGCCTTACCCGAAGTTTTTCCTAAGGCGTACTGGCGTTTTCTGCCAAAACGTTCGGGAAGCAAGTCGTTGAAATACAAGTTGTTTTTATTATCTCCGTCAGCATGAATGCCTGCTGTTTGTGTAAACACATTGTCTCCTACGATTGGTTTGTTAGCAGGAATTCGATACCCCGTAAAAGTTTCTACTAATTTACTAACTGAGTAGAGTGAGGATTCTTTGACATTGATTTTTATCTCAGGCAAGAAATCATTGATTACAGCAACCGTGCTTTCAAGAGGTGCATTACCAGCGCGTTCTCCCATTCCGTTTACCGTAACATGCAAGCCTTTTATACCTGCTTTTATCGCTTCCATCACATTGGCGATACTTAAATCGTAATCATTGTGGGCGTGAAAATCAAAATGAATATTTGGATACTTCAATGTTATTTTCGAAATAAATGCAAAGGTTTGAGAAGGAATAAGGACGCCTAATGTGTCAGGTAGCAGTATTCTTTTGACCGGTTGAGTAGACAAAAAATCTAGGTATTGAAATACGTAGTCTGGCGAATTTCGCATACCATTGCTCCAGTCTTCTAGGTAGACGTTGGTGGCAATGTTGTTTGCTGAAGCTAAAGCTATTGTTTGGGCAATTTCGGTAAAGTGTTGTTCTGGCGTTTTTTTTAATTGATGCGTTAAATGATTCATTGAGCCTTTTGTCAATAAATTTTGAACTTTAGCGCCTGCTTTTTTCATCCATTCGATAGAAAGACCTCCGTCTACAAAAGTTAAAACTTCGATTCGGTCCTCGTATCCTTTGGACGAGGCCCAGGCCATAATCCCTTTTACGCCTTGAAATTCGCCTTCGCTCACTCGTGCTGACGCGATTTCGATTCGATCAACATTTAATTCTTCCAGCAACAATTGTGCAATGGTTAGCTTTTCTACAGCAGAAAAGGACACCCCTGAGGTTTGTTCACCATCGCGGAGTGTCGTATCCATTATTTCAATTTTTCTTTTTTCCATTTCTAAATTTGATGCTAATACGATTGTGGGTTTAAGGATTAAGAATCGTACAATTAGACTTTATAAAATAATAAAAGAAGTTACGTAGAGCAACACTAAAGTTGAAGCCAGAGTAACTGTGTTTTTATAGGTTGTTTTTAGTAAGGAAGTTCATTTGCAAACGCTACTACTTCCTCTTTTATGTTTTGTAGATAGTCAATATCATCAAATCCGTTAATCATGTTGTCTTTTTTGTAACCAGAAATGTCAAAAGATTCTTTTTCTCCAGTTGCTTTCAATGTGATGGTCTGTTCTGGTAGATTGACTTCTAATTCCGTTTTAGGATCTGTTTCGATAGCCTTGAAAATGCGATCTGCAAATCCAGCACTCACCTGAACAGGAAGTACCCCAACATTTAAACAGTTGTTTCTAAAAATATCAGCAAAAAAGCTAGAAACCACGCATCTGAAACCATAGTCGTAAACGGCCCAAGCAGCATGTTCTCTTGAAGATCCAGAGCCAAAGTTTCTTCCACCTACAAGGATTTGCCCGCCATAAGTAGGGTTGTTTAAAACGAAATCTGATTTTGGAGAATCGTCATTATTGTATCTCCAATCACGGAAAAGGTTATCGCCAAAACCGACACGTTCGGTTGCTTTCAGGAAACGAGCGGGAATAATTTGATCCGTATCTACATTTTCTATAGAAAGAGGGACTGCTGTGCTGGTGAGAATATTAAATTTATCGTAAGCCATCGTAATTGTTGTATTAGCTTCTCAACCCTCAAGTGGGCAAAAGAGCATCTGTTAGTTTGTAATTTTTTATTCACCCTGCGGGCGTTAGAGTGTTTGAATCAACGCTCTCGGATCTGTTAAAACTCCTGTCACCGCAGCGGCAGCTGCCATAAACGGACTAGCTAATAACGTTCTTGAACCAGGCCCTTGGCGTCCCTCGAAATTCCTGTTAGAAGTACTTACCGCATATTTTCCTGCTGGGACCTTGTCATCATTCATCGCTAAGCAGGCAGAGCATCCGGGTTGACGTAATACAAAACCGGAGGCAGTTAATATATCAAGAATTCCTTCTTCTTTTATTTGTGCTTCCACAACATGCGACCCTGGAACCAGCCATGCTGTAACGTTATCTGCTTTTTGTCGGCCTTTTACAATCGATGCAAAAGCTCTAAAGTCCTCAATGCGGCCGTTCGTACAACTTCCTAAGAAAACGTAATCAATTTGTTTTCCTATCATGGCTTCTCCCTGGTGGAAACCCATGTAGCCTAATGACTTAGTATAAGTTTCTTCTCCTTCAACAACATCTTTTGAGTTTGGAATACTTTTAGAAATCCCTAATCCCATTCCTGGATTAGTTCCGTAAGTAATCATTGGTTCAATGTCAGAAGCGTCAAAGTTGATTTCTTCATCAAACTTTGCATCCGCATCTGTTTTTAATGTTTTCCAATAGGCTACGGCTGTATCCCAATCGTCGCCCTTTGGAGTATACAAACGTCCTTCCAAATAATCAAACGTCGTTTGATCTGGAGCAATCATTCCTCCGCGAGCTCCCATTTCGATACTTAAATTACAAACGGTCATACGGCCTTCCATAGTCATGTCTTCAAAAACTTTTCCTGCGTATTCCACAAAATAACCAGTAGCGCCTGAAGTCGATAGTTGTGATATGATATAAAGAGCAACATCTTTTGGTGTAACTCCTAATTGAAGGTCGCCAGCGACGTTAATAAGCATTTTTTTAGGTTTCGGTTGCATGATACATTGCGTAGAAAGTACCATTTCTACCTCAGATGTACCAATCCCGAAAGCAATAGCACCAAAGGCACCGTGTGTAGAAGTATGTGAATCTCCGCAAACGATAGTAGCACCCGGTAATGTAATTCCGTTTTCAGGACCCACAACGTGAACGATTCCGTTTTTTGTGTTTCCTAATCCCCAATGGCTAATCCCGTATTCTTTGGAGTTTTCTTCTAACGCTCGTAGTTGGTTAGCGGATAATGGGTCTTCAACGGGTAAATGTTGGTTTATGGTTGGGGTATTGTGGTCGGCAGTAGCAAAAGTACGCTCTGGGTATAAAACCGAGATGCCTCTTTCTTTTAAACCTAAAAAAGCAACAGGACTGGTGACTTCATGAATAAAATGGCGGTCAATAAAAAACACATCCGGTCCATCTTTAATTTTACGCACCACGTGCGAATCCCATACTTTATCAAATAATGTAGTGCTCATTTTACTGTTTTTTAATTATATTTTTTCTTTTACAGCCCATAATTTTTGTTGCGGCTGTAACTTAAGAAGCAAATTTAGAAAAAGAAAGAAAGGGGCCAATTTAGATTATTCCTTATATACGATGCCCAAGCCGCTTTTAGGGGCCTGTGCAGCTTCGTTTTACTTGTTTGTAATTTTGTAACACTTTTTTATTTCTATTTTTATTTTGCGTAGATGTGGTTTATGCCATAACTTTTGTTGTTTTGTTAAATTATTTATCTGGCATATATGGACTTTACATGACCACTATCATTAGGAATACTGCAATTAGAAATCAATTTAATAGAATATTTCGCAGAGATCGTTACTTTTTAAATTCAGAGGACGCGTTTTTATATTCTTTTTCTACAGTGGAAAGACTTGTTTTGTAACTGTTTTTTCAGGTATTAATTTTGGGGAAATACTACGACGTCCAAATAATTTAGAAGTGGCTCTTTTTTGGATTTGATTCCTATCAAATTCTAGATTGTGATATTGGGAAGCCCTTTTACTGGTATAATCGGAAAGCCGTTATTTTTTAGTTTATTCTTCACCAAAATTAAAGGAATAAAAAACCTCTTAACCCAGAGGAGCCTCTTGTTCTGCAGATTAATTAGTACTGATTCTGTTTTTTTCTGTGCCAAAACGTAGTAGATGAAATATATTTCCAACTATCATGTTGGTTGCTCAGCGGAGTTTACGATCAATTATAGAAGTAGTTTTAAACAAGTTTTTTTCATCTCTGTCGATACGGCAGGCTAAATAAGCTGGAATTACTTTAAAGCTTTTTTAATACACCATTTAGTTGTTTTTAAAGAATATTTGCACGTGGCTCAACACGCATTACATAAATATTGTTTATGTATTGTATAACAAATATAAATAAAAATTTATGAATATAATGTATAATATTTGTACCAGATTTAAAGTCTAATCATTAATAACGCAGCTATGGATACAAATGGATTAACAAGACCGGAAAAAATTAAGCAAAAGTTTCAATTGGTAAAAGGAGATTTTACTCCTACTGAAGCCTCAGATGTAATTATGTCTTTACTTGATGAAAAAATCAATTTTCATCAAAAGCAAAGGCTTCAAAACTGGGAACAAAACCACAAGAGCAATTCAGATGAAATAGATGAACGTATCAATCAGCTTGAAGAAGAAAAGCAAGCTGTCAAAGATTTTATTGCTGAAGCTAGAAATCTTAAAAGTAATTTAAACATCAATGGGATTCTTGAAATCACAATTGTAGATAATCAATAACATAAATAAAAAAAATGGTATTAAAAAATCACCTACCCCTATTCCTCAACAAGATAACCAACTACTTATTATGGTTATTGTTTATAGGTAATCTGACTTATTTAATATACAATTTTCCGACGATTCCTGAAATTTATTTTGGGGATATTTTGAGAATTAATGGCTTTACGATACTTATTTGGACACTTGTAACGTTCTTTAGTGCGATTATTAGTAGCTATGGGAAAAATTATTTGAAAGGGTTTGAATATCACTCTAAATTTTCACTGTTGTGCTTAGGGTTTACTTTGTCGATCATAGTTTTTGTAATGTCTAATCATGTGTTACTTGTAGTATCGACGTGGTTGTTAATGGGTGTTTTTATGTCTCAGCTGATAGGAGTAGATTCGCGATGGGGTGAAGCGAGAGAAGCATCAAAATTTGCTCTAAAGTATTTTGTAGCGGGTAGTCTGTTCTTAAGTGCAGGAGTATTATTGTTGGCTTTTCATACAAAATCTCTTACCCTAAGTGGGATGATCTCCAAGCTAAGTAACGTACCTGAAAGCATAACCCTTGTTGCCGGTTTGTGCATCATCACGGCCGCTATAATTCAATCAGCAATTTATCCTTTTCATCGCTGGTTGCTTTCTGCTATGACTTCACCAACGCCAGCTTCGGCATTGATGCATGCCGGTTTTGTAAATGGTTCAGGAATTTTATTGGCCTTATTCTCCACCGTTTTATTTGCTTCGAATACGTTAATTATCCTATTTATTATTGGAGGTTTGACCGCAGTTATTGCCCAATTCACAAAGCTTCTTCAGGTAAATGTGAAGCAAAAATTAGCCTGTTCCACCATTGCTCAAATGGGTTTTATGATTATGCAGTGTGGTTTGGGGTTTTTCAATGCGGCCGTTGTTCACTTACTACTTCATGGGTTTTATAAAGCCTACTTATTTCTATCTACAGGAGAGGAAATAGGGTATTCGAAACCGCAAAAACCAACAGCCATTAAAATTAAACCGTTACAAGCTATAATTGTACTTTTCGTTGGGATTCTAGGCGCTTTTCTATTTGCGTATTTGACAGGTAAAGGAACTGAATTAAATAGTAGTATTTTTCTAACGCTTATTGTCGCCATTACTGTTGGTCAAGCTACCTACAATATTGTTAAAGAACAAAGTCTAAGCCTGTTCCAAAAATCATTTTTGCCTCCACTTTTATTTGTTTGTGGTATGGTAACCTATGCGGTAATCTACAAGGGAGTAACGATACTAATGAGTGATATGCCAATGGTAGTTGTGCCGTTATCATTATCTGTAATTGAAATAGCGTTTGGTTTCCTTTTCTTAGCTGGCTTTTTTATAATGAAGTTAGGTATCTACCGAAACTATCCATGGCTCTATGCTAAATTGTTAAACATATCTCAACCCTACAAAAAAACTGTTTTAATGTATAAAGCGAAATCATTATGATAAATCTAACCATTCAAAAAAGTATAGAAGAAGCATCTCAAGTTGTAGGAAAGACATGGCCTTTGTATTCTTTTGTAACTTCGAATCCGTTATCAGGTTATGAGGGAATGCCTTTCGAAAAAGCAGTAAAACAGGCACGAAAATTTCTTAATGCGAATGTGTTTCCAGAATCCATGGTATTCCGTCAAGCATGGGAAAAGGGTGAAATTGATAAAAAGGTACTTTTAAAATTACTTGGAGAAAAACAACTGTTAGAATCTCCCGAGTATTATTTACAACAAATGGCATCTCATAAAAAAAGCGATGTTAAAAACAGCCAACATGATTTAGATAGAATAATGGCAAAATGGCTTGCCGCTTTTATGGATGAAGGTTTGGCAGAATGGGAAATGCCCAATAAAAGCGAAGGGTTTTATAGT
The DNA here is from genome assembly GCF_000264055.1 of Flavobacterium sp. ACAM 123. GTDB lineage: Bacteria > Bacteroidota > Bacteroidia > Flavobacteriales > Flavobacteriaceae > Flavobacterium. The sequence goes on from NZ_AJXL01000051.1 coordinate 14,805, forward strand.
GCTTGGCGCAAACTGGCGGTATATGATACTGATATGCCCAAAATGGCTATTGGAGAAATTCCAAAAACAAAAACGGAGGCACTAGCTGCAATGATGGATGGTTATTCCTCAACTGATTTCACTAAAATATTTACATACCACTTAGCCGCATTACCAGGCTGGACGGGATATATAAATCACCGAAATACATATGATTCACAATGGCAACAAGAATATCCTATCACGTTAGAAGATTATTTAGCGGTTAGGTTGTGGGTGGCTAAAAAAATAGATGCTGAAATTTATCCGGAAGATAATGAAACTGCAACAACTTTATCCATATCTAGTTTGCAGTACATTTGGTTAAAAGCATGGGAAAAAAGCTGGCAAAATGAACTTGTAGAAGTATTAGATAACCAACAAATAAGTAGTTCAACAGAGGAAAAAGAGCAACAAGTTCCAGATGCTCAATTGGTGTTTTGTATCGATACTCGATCAGAGTTAATACGAAGACATGTAGAGAATAAAGGACATTACGAAACGTTTGGATATGCTGGGTTTTTTGGAATTGCGATGGATTATGAAGATTTAAAAGATGGATTAACACGCAAATCCTGTCCCCCTATTTTAAACTCTGCCTACCATGTTTCAGAAATTCCGCAAGAGAGGCATATTGAAAAAGTACAAGCATACAAGCAAAACAATGACGTTTCAAACTTTAAGGACTATTTTCTAAAAAGAATGAAAAATATGCTTCCTTCTGCCTTTGGTTACGTGGAAGGTGCGGGATTCTTTTATGGAATGTCTTTACTAGCTAGAACAATTTTACCGGGGTATTTATATCGGTTTAATCAGAATAATGCAGCAGATTATGAATCTATTTTTGAACCGCAGATTAGGAATACGTGTACTCCCGAACAGACACATGTTGATATTCCTTTGGCAGAAAAGGTAGCGATTGTAAAAGGTGCTTTTGATTTAATGGGGTGGGAAAAACTTGCCCCATTAGTACTCTTTATAGGTCATGGAAGCCAATCTGCAAACAATCCTTTTGGGTCTAGTTTAGATTGTGGCGCCTGTGCTGCAAGTCCTGGTAGACATAATGCAAGAATGCTCGCTAAAATAGCAAATATCCCAGAAGTCCGACAAGCCTTGAAAGAAAATCACGGCATTGAAATTCCAGCTAGTACTATTTTTATTGGAGGAGAACACAATACCACTACAGATGAAATACTACTTTTCGACTCAGAGATGCCAGACTCTCATAAAAACCAATTGCAAAGGTTGAAATTAAATTTGCTAAAAACGCAGCAAACGGCAACTCAAGAAAGGCTGGCTATTGCTAATAAAAGTGTTGCTTTGGCTAATAAAAAAGCGAATAACTGGAGCGAAACTAGACCTGAGTGGGGCTTGGCTAAAAATGCAGGTTTTATTGTTGGGTCGCGAGAATTAACAAAATCCAATAACTTGGACGGCCGTTGCTTTTTACATTCCTATAACTGGGAAAAAGATAAAAGCGGGAAAGCACTAGAAGCCATTATGCAAGGGCCTATGGTGGTAACACAATGGATAAACAACCACTATTATTTTTCAACGGTTGATAATGAAGTTTTTGGTGGAGGTTCAAAAATAACCCATAATATTACGGGTAAATTTGCTGTGGTACAAGGCAATGGAGGAGATATTAAGATGGGACTTCCTCTGCAATCTGTGATGGAATCAGATGTAGAAATGTACCACCAGCCACTGCGATTATCTGTCGCTATACAAGCACCGTTAGCAAGGGTAAGTGATATACTATTAAGAAATGTACATCTTAAAAGTTTGCTTGATAATGAATGGATTTATTTAATGGTTATGGATCCATTAGATGGGAATAAAATACATCAGTATCAACAAGATGGCAATTGGGGTTCTACTAATCAGAAAAGTATCGTTAGCAATGTAATTGAAATGATCGCTGTTTAGAGAAGTACCACCGTATAAATAAAGCCGTTTCATAATTTGAAACGGCTTTTTTATTTTTATCAATGTCTTTTTACGCTAGCAGAAAAAATAAGATCTGCTAACTTCATTACTACAAGAGGAATAAAGCCTGTTTTTTTAAAACGTATAAAGTTGAATAGGGAAAAAAATAGGTCTAAACACATACTTGCAATTTGAATTTGATGCGTATCGAAAACGTAAATTCTATTTATATTTCTTTTGATTGTTGATAACTTACCTCATTATTTTCCCTAAAAAAACCTAAATTTGAAGTTCAATTTTTACGACTTTTACTAATTTTAACGTGTTAAAAACCAGTTAAATGCACGGTCTTGATCTAAAGATTTAGACTCCCTCCCCTCTGGGGAGGGTTGGGAAGGGGACTTATGTACTTAATATTCGATACCGAAACTACAGGATTACCAAAGCGTTGGGACGCGCCCATCACCGATACGGACAACTGGCCTCGTTGCATACAAATTGCATGGCAGCTGCATGATGATATGGGGAAACTCGTGGAACATCAAGATTATTTAGTAAAACCCGATGGATTCAATATTCCGTATGACGCGGAGCGCATTCATGGTATTTCGACTGAATTAGCAGCAGAAAGCGGAATCTCCTTAGCAGAAGTTTTAGAGAAATTTAATGAGGCGCTGGGTAAAGCTAAATTCATTGTAGGTCAGAACCTAGGTTTTGATTTGAATATAATGGGTTGTGAATTTCATCGTTTGGATGTGGAAAGTACAATGAGCAAAATGCCCGTTCTCGATACTTGTACAGAAGTGACCGCTTCATTATTAAAATTACCTGGTGGTCGTGGAGGTCGATTTAAATTACCCACATTAACTGAATTACATAGTTACCTTTTTAATAAAGCATTTGGCGAAGCGCATAACGCAACTGCCGATGTTGAGGCTACGACGCGTTGTTTCCTAGAACTGGTTAGAAGAGAGAATTATACAAAAGAGCAACTAGATGTGCCCTCTGGTTATTTTCAAGAATTCCAGAATAAAAACCCAAGAGAGATTGCTCTAATAGGGTTAAAGCATATCAACTTAAAGGAGGCTTCTGATGCCATTCGGCAACAGTTTGGGGAAAAACAAACGGCAACGGTTTCGAAGGCAAAGCTTTCAGAAAATAAAAAAGTACTTGTTGATACAGATTTTGTGCATTTACACAATCATACCCAATTCTCCGTTTTACAGTCGACAATTAGTATTCCGCAACTTGTTAAAGCCGCTTCAAAGGAAAAAATGCCTGCAGTTGCCATGACTGATCATGCAAACTTAATGGGTGCTTTTCACTTTGTTCGTGATATCTTAAACCATAATAAAGCGGCTGAAGCCAAAAACGCAGCATTGATCGAAAGCGGTGTAGAACCTACGGAGGTTCCCATGAAACCTATTGTGGGCTGTGAGTTTTATGTTTGTGAAGACCACAAAGACAAAACTCGTAAGGATAACGGATACCAAATAGTACTTTTGGCGAAGACCAAAAAAGGCTATCATAATTTGGCTAAAATGTCTTCAATAGCCTACACTCAGGGTTTTTATTATGTACCCAGAATTGATAGGAAAGTCATTCAGCAATATAAAGAAGATATTATTGTACTGTCTGGAAATCTAAATGGAGAAATTCCAAATAAGATTTTGAATCTTGGTGAAAACCAAGCTGAAGAAGCTTTGTTATGGTGGAAGGAAGAGTTCAAGGAAGATTTCTATATGGAGGTGATGCGTCACAATCAAGAGGATGAAAACAGGGTGAATACCACCTTGATTTCTTTAGCTAGAAAACATGAAGTAAAAATTGTGGCCACTAACAATACATTTTATATAGACAAAGGAAATGCCAATGCACACGACATTTTGCTTTGTGTGCGTGAAGGCGAAAAACAAACTACACCAATAGGCCGTGGCCGTGGATATCGCTACGGCTTGCCTAATCAGGAATACTATTTCAAGACAGGGGAGGAGATGAAAAAGCTCTTTACTGACTTGCCTGAAGCGATTTGGAATTTATCAGAGATCGTGGATAAAATTGAAATTTACAATTTAGCACGAGAGGTTTTATTACCCAAATTTGATATTCCAGAAGAGTTTTTCGTTGCAGAAGATGCTGTTGATGGAGGAGTTCGCGGAGAAAACGCCTATTTGCGACATCTTACTTATGAAGGAGCAAATAGAAGGTATCCTGAAATTACAGAAGTAATAAGGGAACGCTTGGATTTTGAATTACTGACTATTTCTAATTCCGGTTATCCGGGATATTTTCTTATCGTACAGGATCTTATTGCCGAAGCGCGAAGTATGGGTGTTTCAGTAGGACCAGGGCGTGGATCAGCAGCAGGATCAGTAGTGGCTTATTGTTTGAAAATTACAAACATTGACCCTTTAATGTATAACCTACTTTTTGAGCGTTTCTTGAATCCTGATCGGGTGTCATTACCCGATATTGATATCGATTTTGATGACGAAGGACGAAGTAGTGTCATGGATTATGTAATCAGAAAATACGGTTCAAAACAGGTGGCTCAAATTATCACTTATGGTAAAATGGCGACTAAGTCAGCAATTCGTGATACAGCTCGTGTACTAGATTTGCCTTTGTTTGAAGCCGATAAAATCGCAAAATTAATTCCGGGGATGATGCCTGGAAAATGGAATCTCGCCCGATTTTTAAGTGAAGATGAAGCCTTAATAAAAAAAGCGGTTCGTCCAGAAGAGTACGATAAAATAAAAGAATTAATCGCTCTGGCAGGGGAAGACGATTTAGGAGGAGAAACCATTCAGCAAGCTAAAGTGTTGGAAGGAAATTTAAGAAATACGGGAATACATGCCTGTGGGGTGATTATTACGCCAAGTGATATTACAGATTTTGTTCCTGTGGCTACCGCCAAAGATTCGGACCTGTATGTCACACAGTTTGACAACTCCGTGGTAGAAACTGCAGGATTACTAAAAATGGATTTCTTGGGTTTGAAAACCCTAACTCTTATTAAGGATACGGTTAAATTAGTAAAATACAGAAACGGCATCGATCTCGATCCAGATGCTTTTCCTATCGATGACGTAAAAACATATGAGCTTTTCCAACGTGGAGAAACGGTGGGGATTTTTCAGTATGAATCTGCAGGAATGCAGAAATACATGAAGGAATTGAAGCCAACCGTTTTTCCGGATTTGATTGCCATGAATGCGTTATACCGTCCGGGACCGATTGCTTATATCCCGAGTTTTGTAAAAAGGAAAAACGGGGAAGAGGAGATTATTTATGATCTTGAGGCCTGTGAAGAGCTATTGAAAGACACCTATGGAATTACTGTTTACCAAGAACAGGTAATGCTTTTGTCCCAAAAACTGGCTGATTTCTCAAAAGGAGATGCTGATGTTTTGCGTAAAGCGATGGGGAAAAAGCAAAAAGATGTACTTGACAAAATGAAGCCGAAGTTTATTAGTCAGGCTGTTGCCAAAGGGCATCCAGAAGATAAACTGGAAAAAATATGGAAAGACTGGGAAGCCTTTGCTGAATATGCCTTTAATAAGTCGCACTCTACTTGTTATGCATGGATTGCTTATCAAACTGCGTATCTAAAAGCCAATTATCCTGCTGAATATATGGCTGCGGTATTGTCGAATAATATGAGTGACATCAAGCAAGTTTCTTTCTTTATGGAGGAATGCAAGCGAATGGGACTCGAAGTATTAGGACCAGATGTAAACGAGTCCCACTATAAATTTACTGTAAACGATAATTATGCGGTCCGTTTTGGGATGGGAGCCATAAAAGGAGTGGGAGCAGGTGCAGTAGCTACTATTGTTCAAAACAGAAAAGAAGGGAAGTACAAGTCTGTTTTTGATTTGACCAAACGTATTGATTTGCGTGCGGCTAATAAAAAAGCATTAGAAAACTTAATTCTCGCGGGTGGTTTTGATTCTTTTTCGGGCACGTTGCGTTCGCAATATTTTCATGACGATGGCGATGGAATTACTTTTTATGAAAAGGCGATTAGGTACGGCGCTAAGTTTCAAGAAAATGAGAATTCGTCACAAGTAAGTTTGTTTGGAGAAAGTAGTGATGTTCAAATTGCTGAACCAGTCATCCCTCCATGCGAGGATTGGAGTACTATGGAAAAACTGGCCAAAGAGAAAGAGGTAGTAGGAATCTATATTTCAGGGCACCCATTAGATGATTACAAGTTTGAGATGAAATATTTTTGTAATGCTAAGCTGGAAGCATTGAGAAGTCTAGAGCATCATGTGGGCAAGAACTTGACTTTTGGAGGTATTATAAATAACGTACAACATCGCATTGCTAAAAACGGAAAAGGCTGGGGGATATTCACCTTAGAGGGATATGACGAAAGCTATGAGTTTAAGATTTTTGGAGAAGAATACTTGAAGTTTCGTCATTTTTTTATTCAAAATAACTTCACCTATATGAAAGTATTGGTTAAAGAGGGATGGGTTAACCAGGATACTGGTAAAAGAAGTGAGCCAAGAATACAGTTCATGTTAGTACAATATTTGCAGGACGTATTGGATGACTTTGCAAAAAAACTAATTGTATTGCTTAATATAAGTGACTTGGATCCCGATTTTATTCATAAGTTGGGGCATCTTTTTTTCGAAAATAAAGGAGATAATCTAGTGACTTTTGAAATTATGGAATTAGAAAAAGTGAAAAAAATAAGGGAAGTTGCGCCAATTGTAATTGAAAAGGAAGAGGACGATTTTGTTGATGAGAATGATGCTATGGAAGTATCTGAATCCGCAGAGATGGAAACTGCCGCCACTGTTGTTGAAGTGGAGGAAATTAAGGTAGTTACTAAATTAACGATGGCCAGCAGAAAACTGAAAATAAAAATCTCCAACGAGTTACTGATGGAATTAGAAAAAATGCAGGTTAACTTTAAGCTTAATTAAAGTAGCTGTATGTAAAACAGGGGATGAGAATCAAAAAAATAAACGGGTGGATTGACCACTATAACGTTTGAAAAAATCCAACACTCATGAAAACTGCTTTTCATGAGTGTTGGATTTTTTTTGAAATTAAAATCAGTCTTATTTTTATATAACTATCTGATTTTAATATGCATGCATAATATTTTATTGCAAAGCTTGCTTTTATAGTAAATACCGAATAAAAATACAGGAAAATCATGTAGTTTTGGTGGTAACTAAAAAAATGAACAATCATGACAAAGAACCTATTTTTATTAGGATTAATGGCCTGCTCTATGACGATGATGGGGCAAACTGAAAAAAAAGAAAGCAAGACGGGAAACTGGTATTTTAAATTAGGATCATCTTACTTCACACAAGCTACCGCAACTGAATTCCCTACAGTTAGTGGGCAACAGCCAAATAGAGATGTTTATGTCGGAGGTAAATTAGTTTCAAGAGAGAGTATTACAGGTTCTTTCGGAGAAGGTTTTCGTTACGGTGGAAACGTTGGATACCGCTTTACAAATCGCTTAGGGGTTGAAATGGGAATTAATTACTACAATAGTAATAGTAAAAATATGGTTGAAACAGTCGATAGAGTGATCTCTGTTGCTGGAGGAGCGCCAACCTATCTAAACTTGACTTCAAATGGACGTGTGAAAGCGTTGGATTTAGCTCCTGCAGTTGTATTGTTTTTAGGAGAAGTAAAAGGATTTGAATCTTATTCTAAAGTGGGAGTTATTGTTCCTGTAAATGGAAAATTAGTGATCGAAACAACTCAGAATTATAATGGACCAGCAGTAGGTGGGAAAAGAACGATTGTTCAAGAGGATGAAGTTAAACCTAATCCTACAGTAGGGTTTTTAGCTGCACTTGGTACTTCTTATAAATTAGGTAAAAATTTATCGGCATTCGCGGAGGTTGAATACCGTAACTTTACAGTACATGGTAAGAGTAAAGAAACTACAAGGTATGCGGTTAATGGTGCAGACGCTTTAAGCACCCGAACGACAGCTGAGATAAACTCTAACTATGTTAAAACTTTAAACTCTTCGTCTAATAATGCAGAATTTAATACTGTGGATCCAGCTAGACCAACTGACGAACAAAGCTCATACATCAGTATTAGTGGAGTTGGTTTAACTTTAGGATTGAAATATAACCTATAATTTTAACAACCATAAATTATATAAAGACCTTCTGAAAAGAGGGTCTTTTTTTGTAATTATAGGTTGTAGAGTAGTACAGTTACCGTAGCCCTGATCGCAGCGGCATCCTTTTTATCCTGAACTTGTTTCAGTATAAAAAGATTTAGCGAAGAGCGGGAATAGCTTGTAATTATAAAAATACAATATTTAAATACAATTTTTATAAACATTGTCAATGCACTTATAATCAAAACTAATTTGTGGATAGTGTTTAATTTGGTTTTAATGCTTAAATTTGTAAATAAGTTTTGAATGAGATCAGAACTTTAAATTTTAAAGAAAAAAATTATGGCATTAGCAATAACAGACGCTACTTTTGAAGAAGTAGTTTTGAAATCAGACAAACCAGTAATGGTGGATTTTTGGGCAGCATGGTGTGGACCGTGTAGAATGGTTGGACCAATCATTGACGAATTAGGTACGGAATACGACGGAAAAGTTGTTGTAGGTAAAGTGGATGTGGATGCAAATCAAGAATTTGCCGCAAAATACGGTGTGAGAAATATTCCAACGGTATTGATTTTTCATAACGGTGAAGTAGTAGGGAAGCAAGTAGGAGTAGCTCCTAAGCAAACTTACGCAGATAGTTTAGACGCTTTGTTGTAATCAGTAGATTGCAATTTAAATAGAATTTTTTACAAATTCAGATTAAAGGTTTGGCGCAAGTCAAACCTTTTTTTTGTTTCAACTTTAATTTCGAACGGTTTTATATTGTGTTTCCTACTCTTTTAATTTTTAAATCAGTCAATCTTTTAATAACTTTGAAAGATGAAGATTGAATCGCAAATAGAAAAAATTTCGAGATTTCAACATCTTGAATTATTGGCAAATCAGGTTGTGGAAGGATTTATCTCCGGGATGCATAAGAGTCCGTTTCATGGATTTTCTGCTGAATTTGCAGAGCATAAAGTTTATAATGTCGGAGAAAGCACGAAGCATATCGACTGGAAACTATTTGCCAGAACTGATCGTTTGTATACAAAGCGTTTCGAAGAAGAAACTAATTTGCGTTGCCATATTATTATTGACAACTCCTCGTCAATGCATTATCCAAAGTTAAAAACAAATCAAGATTTTCACGAAAATAAAATAGGCTTCTCTGTTTTGGCTTCAGCGGTTTTAATGAACCTCTTAAAGAAACAGCGGGATGCAATAGGGTTGAGTGTTTTTTCAGATACGTATGAGTACTATGCTCCTGAAAAAGGCAGTGATCGCCATCACAGAATGATATTGAATGCGCTTGAAAACGTATTGGTAGCGCCGACGATCAAAAAAAGTACTGATACCATCAGCTTTTTGCACCAAATAGCGGAGAAAATGCATAGGCGTTCCATGATTATACTGTTTACGGACATGTTTCAATCTGGTTCTGGGGACGAAGCATTGTTTAATGCGCTGCAACATTTAAAACATAATAAACATAAGGTGGTGTTGTTTCACGTTGTAGATAGTAAAACAGAACTCAATTTCAACTTTGATAATACTCCTAGAAAGTTCATAGATGTGGAGACCGGTGAATCCGTTTCGGTTTTTTCCGATAATGTGAAGGAGGAATATGAAAAACAGGCTGCTTTGTACTTCAAAAAGTTGGCGGCAACCTGTGCTCAAAACAAGATTACGTACGTTCCAGTTAATGTCAGTGATAACTTCGAAAAAGTTTTACTGACATACTTAGCTGAAAAACATACCTTTGGATAATCAATTTAAAAAAAACTAGTTTTTTTAATTACAAACGCTTGTGTAGGTCGAAATGAATTGTATCTTTGCAACCGAAATAACGCTGAGGTCTGGTAGTTCAGTTGGTTAGAATACCTGCCTGTCACGCAGGGGGTCGCGGGTTCGAGTCCCGTCCAGACCGCAATATTGGGGAAAGCCTTTCTTAACGGAAAGGCTTTTTTGCCCCATCAAAGTATCTAAAATTAGTTGTGTTGTTTGGTCGAGTTGGTAGCAACGAGACCTGGTTTAGTAGTTAGACCAATGAAAAGCTTTCCATGATTCTGAATTTATTCAGAACCTACGGATGGCTTTTTTGATTTTAGAGCAAATCCTGTTTTTGAAATTTTTAGAAAAGGTGGGGGTTACTGATGAAGTCGAAAGCCAAATCAAGAGCAACGCTTGGGAGCTGGTCAAATAATTCAGTCAATCTACATACTGGAAATCGACTCTTCTGGCTCCTTTGATTTAATGTTTAAAGTTTTATATTAATTACTTTCTGTTTTCGATTTGATTTTGATGTGCATGAGTGTCATTTCAGCAGCGACCTTGGTGCGGCTATTATCAAAATCGTGTAACGTTGCCTGATAGCGCATTAGTATCATAGTAGATATTCTTATGAAATATTGGATCTCAGATGAGTTAGTTTTTCAAGTGATTTCGTCAATTGGTTATGATCATATGCTTTTTTTGTGATTTTGTAGATACGCTAGCATTCTCGTGCTAGGCTATAGTCCTTTTTAATAGTATGCAATAGAAGAAATAATGAATCATGATGTTCTCTTCATATTTATTCGTTCGATTTGGCACTTCTGTTTGCGGCTTGTTAAGTACAAGTGGTTTTGAAATCTATATGTAGAGAAAGTAATAGCTCTGGGATAATAATAAAGATTTTCCATTCGTACATAAGTAGCAGTCTTTTTTCAGGAGCTATTTCCTGCTATTCGTTACAATCTACCTCGCCGAAACCCGGCTTGGTAGGATTTCCACTGCTATCAGGGCTATGGAATTGGTATTTCGGGGCAAGTATTGAAGTAATTACCGTGATTTCGCAAGAAAAAGCATTTCTATGAGAAGCTTGACGAGCATTCTGCTAGGGGATAAATACGCTAAGCAAGTATAAAAACCATTCCATGCTCGAGTAGTTTCAGCAAACTAGGTCCATAAAGACATCTTTTCCAATATAGTGGGCGGTGGTGGGAAAAAAACTTTCTTGTTCAAAAGTCGTATTTCCAGCGAGTTAAACGTGACATTAAGAAAACATGAAAAAATAGTGAATTAAAAGTATTGTTTACCGCTATTAAGAGGTTACTTTCGCACCCGCAATAGCGAATAAGTTCATTAAAAGATTGACAGGTAAATAAGCGTTTATTCTTAGAATTCATATCTAAAAATAAATCAAAAAAAGCTTGTGAGATTTGATTTTGCTTATTACTTTTGCACTCCGCAAAACATGCAAAGTTCTTTGAGAGACTGGTAAGAAAGAGTAAAGAAATTGTAGATTTAGGTCTTCAAAAAAAACTTTAAATTTTTCTTGCGAGAAACAAAAGAAGTTGTACTTTTGCACCCGCTTCGAGAAACACGAAAAGTGATTATTGAGGTGAAAAAGATAAGAAGAACACGTTCCTAGACATATTGAATTGACAGCCGTTTTAAGAGAGATCTTAAGACAAAAGAATAAAGAGTAATAGAATCGAGAGATTTGAAAAAACCACTAGACCTTCAGTCAAAAATAAATAGAACTAAAGTAATTTAG
>NZ_AJXL01000052.1 GCF_000264055.1 Flavobacterium sp. ACAM 123
AACAAGAGCTTTTTTATCTTTACAGTAAAATCAGATCTATGACCATTCAAGATATCAACAGCACGATTGAGCCACAAAAAGAGGCATTATTGCAGCATCCTTTATATAAAAAAGTAAAAACGATTGAAGACTTGCAGTTATTCTTAGAAAACCATGTGTTTGCTGTGTGGGACTTTATGTCCTTACTAAAATCATTACAATCTAAATTAACCTGCACGACAACTCCTTGGTTTGCAACCGCAAATCCAGAAACGAGGTATTTAATTAATGAAATTGTGGTGGCAGAAGAGTCTGATTTGACTATCGATGGCCGCAGACAGAGCCATTATGAAATGTATATTGAAGCCATGAAAGACTGTGGGGCAAGTACCGTGGAAATTGAAAGTTTTTTAGCAGAAGTTATTTCACTACAAAATATTTTTGTGGCCATAAAGACTAGTAATTTACACCCCAACATAAAAGCATTTCTAGATTTCACTTTTAGAGTTATTGAACAAGGAAAACCGCATGAAATCGCAGCTGCATTCACTTTTGGAAGAGAAGACTTAATACCTAGCATGTTTACGGAAATTCTTAAAAATTTTCAAACTAATTTTCCTGATACTGATTTAAGGAAATTGATTCATTACTTCGAAAGACATATCGAGATAGATGCAGATGAACACGGGCCGATGGCTATGAAGATGATTACTGAACTTTGCGGAGACGACACGCAAAAATGGATAGAAGTCCAAGAAGTTTCTGTTATGGCTTTAGACCGAAGAATTGGACTTTGGGACGCCATTGAAGAAACCATTGCAATGAAAGTTGAAATGGCTTAATTCCTTTCATTCGAATGATTTTCGTGCTTATATTAGAATCAATAATTATTGGCTCTTTAGAAAGTATAAAGTGAGAACGGTTGCTATTTGAAGATGCACCATTACAGATAAAAAAACCGTCACATTCAAATTGTGACGGTTTTTTTAATTTTCTGGAGCCAGCTCTAATTCAAGTCCTTCTAAATTTTCAGTAATAGGAATTTGACAACCCAAACGACTATTTGATTTTACATAAAATGCTTCTGATAGCATCGCTTCTTCATCTTCTCCAATTTCCGGTAATCGCACCTCATTAAGCACGTAACACTGACAAGAAGCACACATCGCCATTCCGCCGCAAGTCCCTTCCACAGGAAGCTCATACGCCTTACAAAGCTCCATGATGTTCATCGCCATATCTGTGGGAGCCTGCAATTCATGGACTATTCCTTCTCTATCCTTAATCTTTATTAGTACATCCATAAATAAATTATAGTTATAAGTTTTTTTCTTCTAGTTAATACAGCTGTGTGAATGATAAAAGCGGGAACCCTCCCAACTTTTCTTTGGAATATTACAAAAAATGACAGAACCCCGCTTGATCAGCGAGGATATGTCACAAAAATAGTTACAGGATATTTACAACAGTTTCAATTTGTGGAGCAAACTTTTTAATAGTCGTTTCCACTCCGGCTCTCAGTGTCATTTGGTTCACGCTACAGCTAGTGCAAGCGCCTTCAAGTCTAACTTTAACGTGCTTGCCTTCTTCGATGGAAACTAAAGTAATATCTCCGCCGTCTGAATTCAAAAAGGGTCTGATTTCTTCGAGCGCTTTTTGCACTTCTGTTGTTAATTCTTCTGTTGTCATATCTTTATAATGTGATAATTTAGATAATGTAATAATTCTTGTATGCTGTCAAGTAATTAATTTTATAAACAACACACTTTCTAATTTTCTACTTTTTTTTAACGGCTGAACAGCCTGCCATTGTAGTGATCTTAACAGCCTCCGAGGCAGGTAGATTTTCATTACGGTTTACCGTTTCCTGTACAACATTACGAGTGACTTCATCAAAAATGTTTTCAACTATAGATGCGGTTTGCATCGCTGCAGGACGACCGTAATCTCCAGCTTCACGTATCGATTGTACAATAGGTATTCCACCTAAAAAAGGAACTCCCAAATCTTCCGCTAAGTTTTTTGCTCCTTCTTTCCCAAAAAGGTAATACTTATTATCAGGCAACTCTTCCGGCGTGAAATAAGCCATGTTTTCAATTATTCCCAAAACAGGAACATTGATGGCTTCCGATAAGAACATAGAAACTCCTTTTTTGGCATCAGCTAAAGCTACAGCTTGTGGTGTACTAACTACTACCACTCCCGTTATTGGCAAAGCCTGAACGATTGAAAGGTGAATATCCCCCGTTCCGGGAGGCAAATCGACCAACATGAAATCCAATTCCCCCCAATCTGCATCAAAAATCATTTGATTCAACGCTTTTGAAGCCATTGGCCCCCTCCAGATAACAGCTTGACTTGGTGCGGTAAAAAAGCCAATCGAAAGTATTTTCACTTCATAGCTCTCTACCGGTTTCATTTTTGACTTACCGTCAACAACTACAGAAATTGGCTTTTCATTTTCTACATCAAACATGATTGGCATAGAAGGTCCGTAGATATCAGCATCAAGAATACCAACACTGAATCCCATTTTTGCCAATGTTACCGCTAGATTTGCAGTAACTGTAGACTTACCTACTCCCCCTTTACCAGAGGCTACGGCAATTATATTTTTTACTCCAGGAATAGATTTCCCTTTTATTTGATTTGGGTTTTCAGCCACGGCGGCTTCTACTTTAGTATTCACTTTAACTTTTGCTTCTGGGGAGACTAAGTCGTGTATCGTTTTTTTGATGTCCTCTTCTGCACGTTTCTTGATGTGCATCGCCGGTGTGTGCAATACTAAATCAACGACAACTTCATCTCCAAAAGTAACAACGTTTGTAATCGCTCCGCTTTCCACCATATTTTTTCCTTCTCCAGCTATAGTAATTGTTTCTAAAGCTTTGAGAATTTCTTTTCTATCTAATTTCATTATAATTGTACTATTTTCAATTGGTATTTACAGTTAAAACATTATTTTTATTTAAACTGATTTCAGATTACAAAGATACTATGAAAAGTTCTTATTTTAAAGGATTTGCATAGCATTTATTGATTGTGCACTTAGCTCTGCTTATTTAATGTTTCAAAACAAATTATAAAACGTCCGGTTTTTTGATTAGATTTATATTTCTTACTTCGAAAAACAAACTAGCGCTTTTTAAATTTTAAACCAATGGGACTAAGCATACATTATAAATGACAATTAGAAAGAGCCTTTTCCTTAAAAAACCTTATTGAAGAAGTAGCGGATCTAGCAAAAACAGAATAGTGGAAATGTTTTGTTTTTGAAAAGCAATTCCCCAAGAATTCGTTTTCGCAAGTAATAAGTCCCAAAAACCTCTATGGAGTCACGATTAGCTCACCAGAAAGTGCGCTTTTATGTTTGTCCTTTTTAGAAAATGGAAAAATGTGTGGAATCTTGAATTTTACTGTATTTAAATTAGACCATAACCTCGACACAAGTCACGTATATTCGGTTGCTACCAAGACACAATATGCAGGTTGTACAATTTATGAAAAATTAATTTTACTTTTAGACTATATCAGCTCCACCTATATGGTAGGTTTTGAATGTGTGGATGAAGGTCAATTCTGGGAAACACGAAACGAAAAACTATTAGAAGAAACTTTTGCGAGATACACGCACCTAATTTCGGGCTTTACTGATGCATTAACTATTTTTCCAAAACTAAAACAAGAAATAGTAGAGACTTATTGTATTCGTATTACGGGGGCGACCCATAAAAAAAGATAGCGATAATCGAGGGTAAAGACACTAATGAAGATAAATTGACCAAACTCTACATCAAACCAGGACACGAATTCAAAAAAGCTTAAAATTTCGATAGAACATGACGCTATTTATTTGGGTAACAAAAAACAAAATATACTACAGAAAGTAAAGAACGGTTTTCAGACTGTTTTTCGAACTTCGAAAATAATTTTAAAAATGCAAAGTACGATTTATAAGAAGTAAGGCAAACCTGATTTCAACCCGTCGCCACACTATCTGATTTCGAAGTAACGACCGAAGTAGAAAAGAAACTACTACTCATCCGAACTGACAATTTACGTTTAGATGCTGTTTATGATTACCAAGACGAAGAGACACTAATCTACACTTTTAAAATCGATGCACTTTTAGTGCATAAGATAACTGATCTGAATGTTATCGGATTAATCCCTCTTTTTATCGATGAACAATTTCATCAAAACCATAACCATGATTTAGAGAAAGCCACCGTCAATTTTGTATAAATGTTTTTGGATAAAAATCTGAATTTTACAAAAAAGTACAAAGCGAGGGCGCCCTGAATGATGACGAACTCACTACCTGCACGTCCTTTTTTGATAAATTCAAGGTCCAAATACTTATAATAACAGGCATCTATTTCAATGAAACAAAATCAACAGAAACCCTTAAATTTAGCATTTCGAATAAATTAAAGTTGCTGAGTCCAAAATTTATTAATCAGGAGAAAGCAATATAACTTATAAATATGATAATTGGTATGTACCTGTGAAATTACCTATAAATAGCTAAGACTGATTACTGCTCATTTATTGGCGGTTGCCAAAAATGCTTTTCAAAATCTACAATTTGATTCTCGACTACGTTAATCCCTTCACTTTCTAACAATTGCTGCATGAGATTAGTACCGTCAAAATGAAATTTCCCAGTAAGTAGTCCGTTTCTATTCACCACACGATGAGCTGGAACATCCTCACTATTGTGCGAGGCGTTCATTGCCCAGCCTACCATTCTTGCTGAACGCGCTGTCCCTAAAGCTTTCGCAATAGCGCCATAAGAAGTAACTTTCCCATAAGGAATCTCTCTTGCGACAGCATATACCTTTTCAAAAAAATTCTCGTTTGACATAGTTCTTAATAATAAATATGGCGTAGGTTGATTAGTAAGTATACGGCGGCTTAGCTCATATAATATCTTATGATATTGAATAAAGTGATTATAGCTACTACTCCCGTTATACTACCAATAATGGTATTCATATTTCTTAATATGTAATCCGCTTTGCCCTGTATTTTTTGAAAAAAGGTAATGTAAAAGTAAAAAACAAGAGTAGATCCTAATACTGCGCCGATAACAAAAATAAGATTTGAGGCAGCACTAAAAGAAAAAACATTGTAGGAAGACAACGTTATACTAACAAAAACATAATAAGGGATTGGAAAGAAATTGAGTGCCGAAAGCAGCATCCCAAGAAAAAATCGTTTCTTTTTACTATTTTTCTTGATTTTTGCTTTCTTGATTTTTGGTTTTTCAGCTAACACCAAAAAATAGATTGTCAAAGCAGCAAATATCCCAAAACCCACCTCCCGTAATAAAATCACTATATCTGGTCGAATATCAATGACACGAGCAAAAAGTATAGCTAGATAGGCTTGAAAAAAAATAATTATTACTGCACCGAAAACGAACCAGAAGGCATTTCTTTTCCCTTCTTTCAAATTGACTTTAGCTGCCGTCATATTGAGTAAACCTGGCGGGGTAATCCCAATTAAAGCAGTAAGAAAACCGGAAAGTAAAGATATAATTAAATTCATAGGCATGGTCTCAGCATTCACAAAAGGCAACCAGTTCAAACTTTAAAAATAATTAATCCTTAATTTTGAATCGAATATACGTAATTGCTTTGTTAACTTCCAAATATTGTTTTTCGTAAAAGGTCTGAAAATCAGTCACTTCCTCCGGACTTCCTTCATTGACATAGACATTGTGATTAGCATACAAAACTTCGTGTCCTTCACCATGCAGCAAACCAAGCGTATATCCATGCATGAATTCACTGTCTGTTTTAAGATTTACAACACCATCCTTTTTAAGTACTTTTTTATACAATTGCAAAAACTCAGAATTTGTCATTCTATGCTTCGTGCGCTTGTATTTTATTTGAGGATCTGGGAAAGTAATCCAGATTTCATCCACTTCATTTTCGGCAAAAATATGATTGATTAATTCGATTTGAGTTCGAATAAAAGCTACATTATGCAAGCCTTCATCAACAGCAGTTTTAGCACCCCGCCAAAAACGAGCTCCCTTAATATCAATTCCAATGAAATTTTTATTGGGATATCTTTCGGCCAAACCAACTGAGTACTCTCCTTTACCACAACCTAACTCCACGACTATAGGGTTGTCGTTTTTAAAGAAATCTACATTCCATTTCCCTTTTAAAGGAAATAAATCACCCACTACTTCTTCTCTTGTTGGTTGAAAAACATTGGTAAATGTTTCGTTTTCTTCAAACCTCTTTAATTTATTTTTGCTTCCCACGATTTTTGAAATATTTTTGCAAAATTAAGGAAATATATAAGACCGAAGACCGAACGAAAGAAAAATTAATCCAAAGTACATACAACCTCATCAAAAAAACTATTTAGACTCCATTATTTGGCTAATGACGCTACTTATTGTAACCCGATATCAGTTTATCTTCGATAGGGGATTTGATTTTGATCACAACGTTCGCATTTTCATTAGGGACCGTCATCGATAAAACATATTGCTTGATCTTCCATTCTCTACCTATTTTTACCAAAACTCCTGAACCTCGACAAATTTTCATTTGGGTGTTTAACAACTCATCGAACCACGCGATTTTACCAGTTGCATCAAAATAAATATGACGTTCCAATACCAAAAAATTCCAAGCCTTCCCTTTATCAAAATATGGTTTGGCAAATGCTTGAAAAGCAGGTTTACCCCAATTCTCTGTTGCATCGGTACCGATGAAAATAGCATCTGCGGTCATCGTTCCGAAATAAGAATCATAATCCGAATCTGCTGCAGCCTTATGCCAAGAATCAAGCAGCGTGTTAATTTGATTGTCCTTAACGCGGACAGTGTCTTTAGTTGGTTTACAAGACGCTACAGCTATCAATAAGACGAAGATGATTCTTTTCATGAGATAAAAATATGAAATCTTTTGCTCTTTGAAAGAAAAAACCGAAAAACAGGACACAATAGATAGAAAACCTTTTTTAAACTCTTGTTGCTAACCCGTTATTTTATAAAAAGAATATAATTTTTTATCTTTATGCAAATGATTGTACCGTGAAAAATTTCTTTTTATCGATTGTAGTTGTTTTATCTGGTTTTTCTCTTGCCGCTTACTATCATCAAAGAAATGATGATCTACCGGCAAATAGAACCCCCATTGTCAAAATTTCTCAAAAGATCCGTGTTGAAAAATCTATAGTTCCAATTGACGTCGCTATTCAGAGCGCTTTTTTCGAAAAATATCCCTCTTTAAAATAACACCAAAGTGATGTAAGTGCTTTATACAAAGGCAGAAGTTATAATTCAATTTGGTATGACCAAAAAAGCCAGATTGAATTTGCTGATTTACTTTGTTCTAAAGTGAACGCACTAGAAGAAGAAGAAGAAGTGCTAAAATCTAGCATGGCGTATGGTACTGTCGTTGAGGGAATATTCAATGCACATGACCGTAAGAAACTTTCCCAAACTGTTACAGAAGTACTACTAACCACTGCGTATGTCTCGAATACAAAGAAAGTATTCCATGGTGTTAAGAAAGCTAAAACTTCAGAAATTGGATGGTTTTTACCTCTAAAAACCATTTCATATGACACCCTGTTGGATTCTCTTTTAGCCTACCCAAAATTATTAAACAAAAATGAAGAGCAGCTATTTGGCCCATATTACAAACTCCGAGAAGTCCTAAAAAAATATAAAGCAATAAAACAAAGCGGTGACTGGGGAGATCTAGAAGTAGACCCTTCAGTAGCATATTACAACAATAATGATAGCTCAAAAACCATTGGTCAAATCAAGCATTGTCTTGCTGTATTGGGCGATTTAAAGCGAGATTCTGGAAGCAGGTTATATGACGAGGAATTGATGGCAGGAGTCATAAGTTTCAAAAAAAGAAACGGTTACAAAACCAACAAAATACTTTCGACCTGGCACGTACAACGAATGAACAACTCAATAAAAAAACACATCAGTTCTATTATGGTTACTATGGAGCATTGTCGATGGATCGATCCTTTGCTAACAAAAGTCCCTGAATATATATTTATAAATATTCCTGCTTTTAAGCCAATCTACGGTAAAAAAGAATTAGAATCTACTCTTTTGGTTGGTAAAAATAGAACCGAAACAGCTGTTTTTAGTGGCTCCATCAGCTCCATTCTTTTTAGTCCGTATTGGATTGTTCCCAGAAGTATCATCTTAAACGAAATAAAGCAGGCGATATTTCAAGACGAGAATTATCTTGAATCTCACGACATGGAATGGAATAATAGAAATGTCATAAAAAGACACGGAGTAAAAAACCCAATGGGCTTGGTTAAGTTTCTCTTTCCGAATTCATATATCATTTATTTGCACGGCACCTCCTATAAAAATTTATTTGAATTTGACTATCGGGCATTCAGTCGTGGATGTATTAATATGGAAAAAGCCAAAAAGCTCGCAATATTGATTCTAAAGGATGATCCCAACTGGACTCCAAAACACGTAAACGAAGCCCTAAATGGGGGAAGCAAACCATTTACATACTTAAAAACAAAATCCCAGTATAAATTGGCTATTTTACTGCCTGGATTTCTGATGACGGAACCATTAATTTTTATTAGGATTTATACCAAAGAGACGACCGCTTAGCCGATTTATTGTTTTCTAATGCTTCAGAATAAGGCTAATCCACCCTTTTCAATCCATTTTAAAAGTATTTTGCCATTACTCAACACAATACTAAATACATTAACTATATAAAAATAAAATAATTATCATCGAACCCATATTTATTTATACTTCCAATACACCACAGCAAAAGGAACAGTGTATTATAATAGTAATTTAAATGTATTTTTGCATTGGTTTCAAAACGAATCATAAGTCTATCATTATGAGAAAGTTAATTTTATCGTTTGTGTTTTTTGTTTTATTATTTTCTCTTATAATAGTATCCTGTAAGAAGAAAGACAGTGACGTGGGCGTAACCCAATACCAAATCAAAACTCCTTTTGACAGTACTTTAATACAGACTTTCTTCACCGTGCATCCGAAATTAAAAAAATACCAACCTGATGTGGAAAAACTGTACCGGAAACATCAATTTCACTATATATGGTATAATAACAATAGAGTAAATGAATTTGGTAATTTACTACACAGTAAATTAAGCAACCTAGCAGAAGAGGGAATCCAAGATGCTGTTCCTTATAAAGACGAACTAGATCAACTTTATGAATATCTTGACATCAGTCAAAACTCAAATATCGAACCCGAACTACTACATTCAGCCCTCTATTTTTTTTATACCGACAAAGTCTATCATGGTCTCAATACTAAAAAATCGATCGCAATGGAATGGTACCTACCTCGAAAAAAACAATCATACGGTACGTATCTAGACTCCCTTTTAATCGACCCAACCTTAATAAACAAAGAGGAAAAAGGTGTGATAAGCCAATATTTCTTATTAAAAAACACACTGAAAAAATACCGTCAAATAGAACAAAAAGGAGGCTGGAAAACCATAACTATCGATAATAAGGTCAAGTCCTTCGAACTTGGTGACAGCAGTAATACTATTGCACAGATAAGAGCACGATTATTCATTTCAGGAGATTTATCTAAGGACTCTAAAAGTGTATTATATGACAAAGAACTGGCTGCAGGTATTTTAAAATACAAAAATAGAAGAGGTAATACAGCCGATACTAAAATTCTTCCCGAACATATCAAAGACATGAACATCCCTGTAGGGAAACGCATAAAAACGCTTATCGTCAACATGGAACGCTGTAGATGGATTTCAAATGAAATCACAAAATCGAAAGAATTAATCGCCATTAATATTCCTGCCTATCAATTAACGTACTTTAGAGATGGCACCCCTGAATTACGATCTAATGTTGTTGTGGGAAAAGTGATGAATCAAACAGTGATTTTCAGCGCCCCAATGAAGTCTATCGTATTTAGCCCCTATTGGAATATCCCAAAGAGCATTCTAGTAAAAGAAATTCTTCCCGGCATCGAAGAAAACGCAAATTATTTGGAAGAACATAACATGGAGTGGCATGGCAATTACGTGCGACAAAAACCAGGACCTGAAAACTCATTGGGGTTAATAAAATTTTTATTCCCGAATTCGAATGCTATTTATTTACACGATACTCCTGCAAAAAGTCTATTCAATAAAGAAGACAGAGCTTTCAGTCACGGCTGTATTCGAGTGGAGAAGCCCATTGAACTGGCAACTCAGATTTTGAAAAATGATAAAGAATGGAATGAACAAAGAATTAGAGAGGCCATGAACAGCGGAGAAGAAAAATGGTATACACTAAAAAACAAAATCCCAGTTTACATTGGTTACTTTACCGCTTGGGCAGATGATAAAGGAGAAATTCATTTTTATGAAGACATTTACAATAGAGATAATGAGTTAGCGGCATTGTTATTTATAAAATAGCGATTCACGACATAGTGGAATCCAACTATTCTGGATAGGACTATTCTTGCTCCATTGTTTTATACGTTGGACTTTGTCAAATGAATCCTTCTAAACTCTCCCCATTTTATTGTATATTTAAAGTAGACTATATAAATTAATTGATATGAAACGAATACTTCTCACTTCTCTTTTTTGATCAACTGCTTGCTAGTAGTGGGATTTCCCACTACTAGCAAGCAGTCTTTCGATAGGGTCTTTAGCTCCTTTTTACCAAAAGGTTCCATCCTTTCCTGCTATTCCATTTCACAGTATCTTAGTAGCTCCTTTTTTTGATAAATACCCAAAATTTAAATATCTCCAACCCGAAGTTGTCCAACTGTACAGGAAAAATGATTAGAAGTTTCTTTGGTCTGGCAGTAGCGGTATGAATGAATTTACAGCTCTGTTATATGATAAGGTCAATAATTTAGAGCAGGGAGGACTTAAAATACGTGTGCCCTATGTAGAAAAAATACAAAGCATTTTTCAGGATGCGGATAATATGGAAAAGTCAGACGTGGAAGTAGAGTTGCTAATGTCTTTGCTTTATTTTTTTTATGCTGATCAGGTATTTAAAGGATTAAATCCAAAAAAATGCTAGAACTGGGTTGGTATCTACCGCGAAAAAAACAATCCTATGTGAATCGGTTGGACTCCTTGCTTCAAAAACCCAGCTAAATCAGTAAGCCGCTAAAAGACCTTCCAGGTCAATATTACCTTTTAAAAGACGCACTTCAGGATTATCGTGACATAGAAAAAAAGGAGGTTGGGATCCGATTGTTTTTCCCGAAAAACTAAAATCCCTGAAACTAAAAGATACTTCGGATGTTATCGTAAAAATTACAACCCGTCTCTTTATTGCCGGTGGTTTGATAACAGACTCTAAACAAAAAACATTTGATAATGAGCTGTTGGAAGTTATGCTAAAATACAAAAACCGCAACGCATATAATCCAGAGTACTTATTGTTGACCAAACATATCAGCAATATGAATATTAACGTTCACGAGCGTATCAAGAGTATTATGGTTAATATGGAGCGCTCGAGATGGATTTCGCCGAGTTTGACAAAAACGGAGAAATCTATAATAGTCAATATTCCTTCTTTCACCCTTACTTATTTTAAGGAAGGCAAGCCTGTACTTGTCTCCAAAGTGGTGGTAGGAAAATAGATGCCGCTATAAATAGAGGAGTTGAGGAAACGTACAATCTAAAAACCAAAATACCGGTGTATATTGGTTACTTCACAGCTTGGGTTCTTCGCGATGGACAAATCCATTTTTATGAGGATATCTATGGACACGATGAGCGCTTGTCTATAATATTATTATCTGACTTATAAGAGAGTGGACCATTTTCATAATTACTTGTCATACCAAAGCGATTTGGACTAAAACATAAATTCGTTTGATATTACCAATATAAAACGCCAATCTCTCGACTGGCGTTTTATATTTATAAGTAGTTATTTAGGTATCTATCCCCTAGCCCTGACTGAAGCGGCATCCTCTTGTGTGCGCCCCAGCGTACAAAAGAGATACAGCGGAAAGCAGGAAATAGCTCCAAATAAAATTATAATTATTTGACTTTTGGCAACTCTTTAAAGCCCATATTGTACAAAGTAAATGCTTGAATATCTACATTTTCTTGAATAGTTGCG
Organism: Flavobacterium sp. ACAM 123; assembly: GCF_000264055.1. Classification (GTDB taxonomy): domain Bacteria; phylum Bacteroidota; class Bacteroidia; order Flavobacteriales; family Flavobacteriaceae; genus Flavobacterium. Next base: position 12,112 of record NZ_AJXL01000052.1, read on the forward strand.
GCCAATGATTTTCCAGCACCATGACCCGCTTTTACATCTATACGAATTAACACTGGATCGTTTCCTATTTGTTTTTCCTGTAACTCCGCCGCAAATTTAAAACTGTGCGCAGGTACCACTCTATCATCGTGATCTCCCGTAGTTACCATAGTGGCCGGATAGTTTGTTCCCGATTTTACGTTGTGTACCGGAGAATAGCCTTTGATGTATTTAAACATTTCTTCGCTGTCTTGTGCTGTTCCATAATCATATGCCCAACCTGCACCTGCTGTAAACGTATGATAACGCAACATGTCCATTACTCCCACGGCCGGTAAAGCCACTTTCATCAATTCAGGACGCTGTGTCATAGTAGCTCCTACTAATAAACCTCCATTTGAACCACCACGAATGGCAAGAAAATCCGGAGAAGTATATTTTTCAGCAATCAAATATTCAGCTGCGGCAATGAAATCATCAAATACATTCTGCTTTTGCATTTTAGTTCCCGCATCATGCCATTTTTTCCCATATTCTCCGCCTCCACGCAAATTGGGTACGGCGTAAACTCCCCCGTTTTCCATCCAGACTGCATTAGCAATACTAAAACTTGGTGTAAGACTCACGTTAAAACCTCCATAACCGTATAGCATAGTTGGATTTTTACCATTCAATTTTAATCCTTTTTTATAGGTAATCATCATGGGGATTTTAGTTCCGTCTTTTGAGGTATAAAAAACTTGCTTCGATTCGAAGTTTTCACTTTTAAAATCTACTTTTGGTTTTTGATATACTGCTGATTTCCCTTCTTTAGCTTTAAATGAATAGGTAGTTCCTGGCGTAGTGTAATTAGTAAAAGAATAATATAATGTTTCCTCTTTTTTCTTACCGCTAAACCCACCTGCAGACCCTAATCCAGGCAATTGAATCTCGCGTAGCATTTTACCAGTATAATCATATTGTTTCACTACTGAAACGGCATCTTTCATATAATTAGCAAAAATAAATCCGCCACCGGTCGAAGGCGACAAAACGTTCTCTGTCTCAGGAATAAAATCAACCCAATTTGACGCTGATGGATTATTTGCATCTACCGTTACAATGCGTTTATTGGGTGCGTTTAAGTCGGTCTCGATAAACAACTTCGTTCCTTCGCTATCAATAATACTGTTATCACTATTGAAGTTATCCACAATAGTACGAATTGGACTGTCTTGCTTCGTTAAATCTTTAATATACAATTCATTTCCATAAGTGGAGTTAGCTGCCGAAATCACTAAATAGTGATCATCTTCTGTAACATATCCTCCTATGTACCTGCGTTTCTGGTCTGCGCCAAAAATTAACTTATCCTCTTTTTGAGAAGTTCCTAACTTATGGAAATACAATTTATGCTCATCTGTTTTAGCAGACAATTCACTCCCTTTTGGTTTTTCGTAACTAGAATAATAAAAGCCTTCGTTTCCTCTCCAAGACAATCCGCTGAATTTCACGTCAATCAATGTGTCTTCCACCACTTTTTTAGATAGTGCATCCATGATAATCACTTTCCTCCAGTCGCTTCCTCCCTCAGAAATGGCATACGCTACTTTTAAACCGTCTTTCGAAAAATCTATGCCTCCTAGTGAAGTTGTTCCATCTTTAGAAAAGGTATTAGGATCTAAGAAAACCTCTTCCTTGCCTACACCGTCTTTTCTATACATTACTGATTGATTTTGCAATCCATCATTCTTAGAGTAATAGGTAAAATTCCCTTCCTTAGAGGGGGCACCTATTTTTTCATAATTCCATAGTTTTTCCATGCGATTTTTTAATGCATTACGAAAAGGAATTTGGTTTAAATAGCCATAAGTCACTTTATTCTCTGCTTCAACCCAAGCCGCGGTTTCTGCAGATCGATCGTCCTCTAACCAACGATACGGATCCGCTACTTTGGCGTCAAAATACTGATCTACCGTTTCTCCTTTTCTGGTTTCTGGATATTGAATTGATTTTTGGTTTTGTCCAAAGGAAGCTATCGAAGGTAATACTGCCATTATTAAAATTAGTTTTTTCATTAGTGTCTTTTTATTAATTATCAAAAATAGGGAAAATATTGGTCCTTCTCAAAGCCAAGAAAAGCTTTGGTAAAATAGGTCGTTAAAATCCATTATTTGTTACGCACTTTAAAACATATAATCCTTTACCCATGCTGTGAAAACTATTTCAAAAAGAGGAAAGGAGGTAATAAACAGACGCAAACACAGACAAAATAAAAATCTGTACGAGTTATAATTATGTATGTAAATAATTTAGACAAAGTACTGAGTCTTTGCGCTTGCTTAGTAAATCTTTGCGAAACAAAAAACTACTGCAACCACAAATCACGGAAACTCCTATCCTTATCATAATCATTCGCTTGTTTTTGAATGTTGAAATAGCGGTGCTTTCTTGGATCATTTCCAACACCTGCCAAATAAGCCCAGTTGCCCCAATTACTGCAAACATCGTAATCTATTAATTGAGATTCAAAATAAGCAGCTCCAAGACGCCAATCCATATTGAGCTCATTACAGAAATAACTCGCCACATTTTGCCTGCCTCTATTGCTCATAAAGCCCGTTTGTTTCAATTCTATCATATTAGCATTAATAAAATCAGAGGGAGTGGCACCGTTTTCCCACTGAGAAAACAATTTATTATTTAACGATTCTGAATTTTCTTTTTCGCCTTTTATACCTGCATACAAGAAAAATTTAGTCTGGTATTTTTTGAACATAAAGCGGAAAAAATCACGCCATAACAATTCAAAAATTAACCAATACGTGGAATCGTTAGCCCCATTTTCATTTTCGTATGCTCTTATTTCTTTATAAATAGTCCTAGGTGAAATGCAGCCCATCGCTAACCACGCCGAAAATTTGGAAGAATATCCTTCGCCCACCATTCCATTTCTGGTCTCTTTATAGACAGACAGCTTTTTTGTTTCATAAAAATAATAATTTAATCGCTGCATTGCTGCCGTTTCTCCTCCTTTAAATTGAATAGCGGCACGCGCGTCTATTTCAGAAAATTCCAGGCCTAAATCTTGTAAAGTAGGTAAAATCATTTCAGGAATATCTGGAGAAGTCATTGCTAATGGGCTATCAAAGACAGCTCTTACTGTAGCGTCTAATTCTGTTTTTTTTCTAAAATTAGTAAAAACATCTGGAATATCTTTTATCGCAAACGGTAAGTCTTCTGCATGGTATAAGGTACTACTGCTAAAGGTTTCTAGCTCACAACGCAATTTAAAAAGCGCTGTTTGAACTACCGCTTCTGTTTCCTTTTCTTCGTATGCTACTTCGCGTTTAGCAAAAACTTTTAAGGCTTTATATTCTGCTACAATTTTTGGGATTTCCACTTCTGGCTTCCCTCTTAAAATCAGGAGGCCCGAGCCTATTTTACGCAAATTAGCATCTAAATCTTGTAAGGACTCTAATAAAAATTGGGCTCTGAAGTTACCCGTTTTTTTAAAACCATATCGAGTTGTTACAAAATCTGCATCATCAAAACAATACACAGGCAACACTTTTTCGCCTTGTGCAATTGCTTTTACAAGTGCTTCGTTATCATATAATCGTAAATCTGTTTTAAACCAAACTATCGCTGTTTTCATAATTCATTTATTTTTTTTAGATAATAATCCGCTTGTTCTAATAAAGCCACTTTTGATTCTGGTTTCATTTTATTCCAAACATTATACATCATTCCAATTCTTGGATTTTTTGCTAATTTATCCTCATTTTTATTATAAAAATTCCAATACAAACTGTTGAACGGACATGCCTTTTCACCAGTTTTGATTTCTTTATCATAAAAACAATCGCCACAATAATGGCTCATTTTATTAATATAAGAAGCCGAGCTTACATAGGGCTTTGTCCCTACAATCCCACCATCTGCAAATTGACTCATTCCGCGCGTATTTGTAATTTCAACCCACTCAATGGCATCAATATAGATCCCGAGATACCAAGCGTCTAATTCGTCAGGATTAATACCTGCTAAGAGCGCAAAATTTCCCGTTATCATTAACCGCTGAATATGATGGGCATATCCATAATTTAAGGACTGATTTATAGTATCTCTCAAACAATTCATTTTTGTTTTTCCGGTCCAAAACCATTCTGGTAATTTTTCTTGATTGTTGAAAAAATTCATATTAGCGTAATCTGGCATTTTCAACCAATAGATCCCTCGCATGTACTCCCGCCATCCTATTATTTGTCGGACAAACCCTTCTAATTGATTGTATTCAATTTCGTTAGGTCTCTTTTCCCATTCTTGTATGGCGCTAGCAATCACTTCTTGTGGCGAAATCATTTTTATATTCATCGAAAATGAAATTCGCGCATGATATAAAGACCATTCGTTTGGCGACATCGCATCTTGATAACTACCAAATAAAGGCAAGCACTCGGCAAGAAAAAAATCTAGCAACTGCAAAGATTGTTCTCGGTTCACTGGCCAAACAAAATTAGCAGCATCGATATTCCCGATGGTTTTAACATCTGTTTTCTTTATTTCCTCAAAAACCTCAGAAACATCGTTATCAAAAACCAATGGAGGCGTTGGTTTATGATTTTTAGGTAACTTTTTACGGTTCTCCTTATCGTAATTCCATTTTCCTGTTACTGGGTTATTTCCCTCCATTAAAACGTTATGCTTTTTCCGGAGCATGCGATAGAAATTTTCCATTACGAAGGTTTTCTTTCCTTCAAAGAACTGGCCTAACTCTATACGGGAAGTGAAAAAATGTTCCGAATCTACCACTGAACTTGAAATCGAGATCGAGCTGCAAAAATCTTTCAAAACGGCATCAACCCTATATTCATCAGGAAATTGGTATTCAAAATGGGTGAAATTATGTTTTACAATCAGGCTTTTGACGTTTTGCTCGAAGGACTGTAAGTTATTATCATCCAATAGCTTAATATAGATAACGGAATGATTATTTAACTTTAGCTCGTCGCTAAAATTTCTCATTGCCGAATAAGTTCCAACTACTTTTTGAATATGATGCGCTACATAATCAGTCTCTGTTCGAATTTCCATCAAAACATAAGTAGCCGAATCGTCCGTATTTTTAAACCAAGAATGATTACCGTTTAGTTGATCACCAAGAATTAATCTTAAAGTCTTATTTTCCATATTATTTGTTGCTTCTGCATTTGTCACTACAATATTTTACCTCATCCCAAACCTTTTCCCATTTTTTACGCCAAGTGAAAGGCTTGTTGCATACCACACATATTTTAGTTGGTAAGTTTTGTTTTTTAACTCCTTTCATCATCTAGATTTAAGCGGTTTCTTTTCCATTCTATTCCCACTGATGAGCCTTCCGCTATAAAAACTGCTTCTGGCTCTGTGTCATTTAAGACTGCAAAAGCATCGCCATACATTGCTTTAAAATCACAATCAATTGTATAGGCTAACACTTGGTTTACGCGCCAGCTCGGATGTTGCAGTTTATATTCTTCCGTATTATTTTCGTCGATTTTCGTGTAACCATAATAATGTTCGAATATGAATTTTTCCAAAGTTTGACTTTTCATCACTTTAGATTCCGTGGTCGCCTCTACATAAATACTATTCCATTTTTTATTTAAAAGCCATTCAAAATTTACTTTTTGACTTTTAGTATCCCTAGTTATTTCATGTTTCGTCGGGACAACTGTGTAATGCTCCTTGTATAATTTATTAGCCATCCACGCCACGATGGGATAAGGAATGGTTTCATTTATAAAAACCACGCCCCGTTTTAATGTATCGCCCTCTTTTCGAACCACATAAAACCGTAAATTTATTTCTTCAAAATTGCCAAACCAAGGGATTGGAACATTGAATAGCTTAATTTTCTTAAACATAAAACCCACAAGACTCATGTATGCTTTACCATTATACAAATCAAGCTCTACTCCTTTGGGCAAGAAAGGAAGTAGTATTTTAGGGTCAATTTCATAGTTAGCCATTATGATGTTTTCCCAGTTTGCTTTTAAAAAAATAGTCATTATAGTTTTGTTTTTCTTGTTCTTCTATTTGGATTAGAAACGTGTTTCTTCAAAATTCTTTTCCCCTCTTCTTTTACTTCGTCTTTTTTACGGAAACTCCAAACGATATCACTGGCTAGTTTTCTCGTTTCTTCAATATTTACGATTGGAGCAGGATAATCTTTCCCTATTTCGCAGTCATAAAATTGTTGTTCAATCATATTTAATTTCCACGGCTCATGAATTAGATTCACTGGAACTTCCGATAGTTCCGGCAGCCATTGTTTAATAAAAACAGCGTCAGGGTCGTGATCTTCAGAGTTTTTTATTGGACTATAAATTCTAATAGTATTGATCCCTGTTGTTCCTGATTGCATTTGAACTTGTGGATAATGAATTCCAGGTTCGTAATCTAAAAATTGTCGTGCTAAAAAATGCAACTCCCGCCAATCTTGCCATAAATTGAACGTGAAAAATGAAACCACCATAGCCCTCATCCTGAAATTGATATATCCCGTTGCAACCAAACATCGCATGCAAGCATCAACAATCGGTACACCAGTTTTTCCTTCTTGCCACGCTTTGATATAAATTTCATTCTTTGGCTTGACTAAAACATCATACGCTCTATTTACATTTTCAAATTCCATTCGGCATTCATCTTCAAATTTTTGTATAAAATGGCAATGCCAATGCAACCGAGATACAAAATTGAGAATCGCTCGTTTATTTTTAGAATTCTCATAATGCTGATTCGTATATTGATAAATCATGCGCATGCTGATGTTTCCATAAGCTAAATAAGGAGATAAACGGCTACATCCTTTTCTACTCAAGGCCGGTTTTGAGATATGCTTACTGTAATTGATATAGCGTTCTTTTACAAAGCTATCTAAATAACGCCAAGCAAGATGTTCCCCTCCCTGCTGAAAATTTTTATTTCTGTTTACAATATTTTCTGGTAGCTCTTCCCCCCTTATCGCATCATAGAAAGTGCTTTCTAATTGTACTAAATTTAAATGCGATTCATTAATGATTTTAGGTTCGGCACGCATTACTTCTTCCCATCGCTTATCCCAGTGCTGTCTTGATTTTAATCTTCTGATTACGCCATGCATTTGCGACTCTTTCCAGCTGATTTTGTTGTTTTGAAAAAAAACTTTCATCGTTAAATCCCTATCGAAGGTACACTTGTTACCAATTTCTTGATGTGAAAAAACGGTGTTTATGTCATAATGTTTTAACAACTCCTCAAAGACGGGCTGCACTTCACTGTGGAAATAATACAGTTTAGAACCTGCTGGGTTTAGCTTGGCTTGCAAATCTTGAACAGACTCATAAATGAACCGCCAATGACGAACGTCAGAATCTTCATAATTCATTACTGTAGGCTCAAAAAAATAGACCAATAATAAAGGTAATCTAGACGTGTACGCAGCAAATAAAGCTTCGTTATCTGTAAAACGAAGGTCTCTTTTGAACCAAACGATATTTATTGTGGTTTTAATCACTTTACTTGATTTTGATTGTTGCTATTCAACCTAATTTTTCTTTTATTTCGAAAATATAATTGTTTAACTTCCTCGCTTTTTTGTTAAACAAAGATACGGAACTTAGATTAAAAATGAGGTTGAAATTTTAAAACATATAAGTCCCATCCCTTTTTTTAACTTATTCTACTAGAAATATATTTCAAAAAGAGGTTTCAAAGCTCTGAAACGAGAAGCGCGGCATACTTTAAAACAATTACTTGAATCCCATTAGTTTAAGTTTAAAGTAAAAGCTATTTCACAGCGAGACGCTAAACTAAATAAATCTAGATGGTTTAAAATTTAAGGGGACAACTGATTAAACTTATATTGCAAAAAAATCGTCCAATTAGTAGTGATTCAAGAATATTAAATAGTTTAAAAATGATTTGAGAGACTTAGTGTTTACTATTTGTTACATTGTGTAATTCTTCTTTTTCGAAATTTGAAAATAAAAAAAACGCTACCTTTTTAGATAGCGCTTCTACATAGTTTTTATTTTACAAATCAAAATTAACCCCAAGGACGATATTGCGTCCTATATTTGGAATTCCATCATTTTTTAAACGAGATAGGTGTGCGATATATCTTTTATCAAATAAATTATTTCCGTTTAGATTGACATCGAATACGGTTTTACCCAATTTTACGGTTCCTCCAAAACCTAGATTGACTAAAGTATATCCATTAGAGTGAGTTTCAAAACCACTGACATTCTTCTGATTGAAGGTACTGGTAAAATTCAAAGTAGCATAACCTGCTTCAAACCAGTTCTTGATTTTGAATTCAGTTCTAATAGTATTACTCCAATTGTTAGCTGGTATCAGCGGCAAATAATCCCCATTCTGTTTCTCACCGGTAACAGTTTCAAAACTAGTCTCATAATGCAACCAATCTAAAGGATGTGGATGGAAATGCAGTCCTATTTCTCCTCCATACAGCATAGCATTATTTTGGATATAGCTGAACACATCATTATTATCTTGAATCGTTCCCGTAGGTGAAGTATAAATATAGTTATTGATGTGATTATAAAAACCATTTACAAAAAACTCTAAATGACTATTATTGTACTCTAAATTAATATCAGACTGTACATTTTGCTCTGTCTTTAAATCACTATTCCCAATTTCGTACCGATTGGTACCCTCGTGAACTCCATTAGAAGTTAATTCGGCTAAATTTGGTGCCCTAAATCCCGAAGCCAGGTTTAATCGCAACGTCAAATCATCAGCAAGATCCATTTTGTACCCCAAGGAAGCATTAAAACTATCAAAGGATCTATCAACTGCTCTAAAATACCCTTCTTCCCCGATTATTCCATTTTCGGTTGAAGTGATTTTTCTATTATCAAAACGCAAACCTGCTTGCAGTGCACTGTTGTTGTCCCACTCATAATTTATAGTTCCAAAAACACCAAAATCATTTGTGGTAGCATCTGGAATCAAATACTCCTCTCCTAAATTAGTATTCGTTTGATGCATTCCTTGAATTCCGAAAATCGATTCTAGTTTACCCATCTTAGGCAAATAATACTTCGCATCATAATTAAAAGTTTTCAATTTCATGTGCAAACCTGCCACGTCACTATCTTCATACTCAGAGCGATCGTTAGCTACATATCCTAAATCAACATCCAGCTTTGAATCTTCTAGATAGATAACTGAATTCAAACTCAACAGATGGTTGAAAACTCCTTGTCGGGGAAATGTAGTGTTTTTACTTGACGTTTGTTCTGCTATACCATCTTCTGGAATTCCTAAGTCTAATTTGTTATAATTGTATCGAAGAACTGAAGAAAAGCTAGAATCACTATAGCCAATTCCAGTTTTAAAATCAGTCTCATTATAACGAGTGTTGGTTACACGATCTCCTCCTGCTATTCGATAATCAGAATGGGTATTGAAGCTTCCTCTGGTTATAAATTTCCAGCTTTCAGTCGACGTTTTTAATCCAAGTGAAGAGTTGCTCCCTAAAGTATTGGAAAACAACTTCTGACTGAAGTTAGCTTTAAAGGTATTTGCATCTGCAAATTTCTCTGGGTTAAAATATAGAACACCACCCAGTGCATCTGACCCATACAATAAAGAAGCAGGGCCTTTGATTACCTCGACACTTTCTACTCCGGCATCATTTAACCCTAAACCATGTTCGTCGCCAAACTGTTGGTTCTCCATTCGAACCCCCTGCGAATAAACTAAAACGCGGTTTCCGCTTAAACCACGGATAACCGGTTTCCCTATCGATGTACCAGTAGAAACTTGAGATACTCCAGGAATCGTTGCTAAGCCTTCGATTAGGGTTGCAGTTCCTTTTTGCTGCAATTCCTTTATGGTCTTATGCTCGACCTTCATCACATTTTGTGATTGTATTTTATTGAAAGCAGTAGAAACGATTACGGCATCCATTTCAAAAATAGTTTGTTCTAGCGTTACATTTAAGTCGTTCTGATTTAGCTTAACCTTGATTGTCTTAACTTGATTTGAATACCCCACATATTCAAATAGCAACTTTAAAACTCCAACAGGAAGATTTGTCAAAGAATAGCGTCCCTCCAAGTCTGTAGTAGTTCCTTTGTGCAGTTCAGGGGCATAGATTGAAACTCCAATTATAGGATTATTAGAACTGTCAGTCACTGTTCCTGATATTTTGTTTTGTGCGTGAAGTAGGGCTGAAAAACCTAACAACAGCATAATTATAAATTTTTTCATTTAAAATGCTTGTATTTTAATTTAAAATCCATTCTCTACAATAGTCGTTATATTGTAACATTTAAAACCTTCGATCGTCCTAATTAGCGTTAGCGAAAATCGCTATACTTTTTTTCGTAATACTATTTAGACAAACTTATCCGTTTGAAACGCGCTTTAGATAGCACAGTTTGTTATGTTGTTCGGTTACACAGTGCCTTGCTTCTTACTAGTCCTTTTATGAATTACTACTTTTGGTTTTGTACAAAACCTGCAACTTCAAAGCGATCGCTTTTATTACCAAATTTTAATTCATTAGAAACATTTTGCATAGTTACAAAAATAAGCAAATAGTATGTACTGCTGAATATCGAAGAACGTAGTAAAAACAAATAAAAAAAAGCGCTACTTTTTTGAATAGCGCTTTTTCACTTGGTCCATTTCTTTATTAAAATACTATTTAACCTGAATAGGATATGTAATTTGCGCATCTGTTGCTCCACCAGCATTTGTAAGTGAACCCGATGCAACTCCAGGAGCACTTTTAAGAGGTTCGTGTCTCAAGATGACAACTATATTCCCATTTGCAGCTGCTGCGCCTGTTTTTAAAGTAAAAGCCAATCCAATTGGTTTACCATTCATATCGGCATCGGCATAAGTAAAGATACCAATTGCTTCTGGAGCCTGAAAAAACAGCTGATGCTCCACTCCTTCTTCTTTTACTTCCAATGTAATATCATCTACCGGTGTCACTGATTCATTTAAGAAACTAACCGCTCCACTATACGTAGTGTTAACTAATAAGTCACCAGAGACGGTCACTACTGGGACATTTGGTCCGTCTCCGTCCAAATCTCTAGAAGTCATCGTAACCGTTTGGCTTCCTGCTATCAAAGTAGTTGTTACTGTTGTAATTACCTCTTCCTGATTTATTGCAATTGGATCATCGTTGTTACAAGATGAAAACGTGAATACTGATATAAGAGCTAAAGATATTGTTTTTAAATTTTTCATTTTTTTTGTGTTTACTATTTAATAATTGAATTTTAATTGAATTTGAAAGTTCCTACCCATTTCATCCGCAAAAAAGCGTTGCCTATTGAGATAGTCTCTGTAATTAGTGTTTACTATATTTTGCACAGAAAATGCGATTGTTGTATTCGACTTACCAAAAGTTTCGAATTTCATTTCCGAATAAAAATGCAGCAATTGATAGGCTGCAGGTGGCGTACTGATATCGACTAAAACTGGAGTCAATTCATTATTCACAACAATATTTGTCGTGAAATTATTGTCAGGAAACTGATTCTGACGCAGTACGATTTCACTTTTTAACTCGACTTTCATGTCATACCATTCCCTTTTAGAAAACTGAATTTTATTGCTCAGATTCAATGGTGGGATATCGATCAAAGATTCCTTGTTTGTCATGTCTCGTCCAGTCACATATGCTAAAGCGAAATCATGTTGCCATTGCTCGCTCATTTTCCAATGGGTCTGGACGTCAATCCCCGCTAATCTTGCATTGGTTTGTTGGTATTCCCAAACAGGGAACGCACCACGAATGGTTGTCTCAAAACCAACAGGACGCAAGAACATGAAATTGCGGATACTGTTTATAAAAGGATTAACCTCAACCGAGAAATTACTCCAATTTTTCTGTACCGTTGTCGATACTTTGACTGCTTCTTCTTTGTCTAAAGCTAAATCTCCCAACTCGATAATACCGGTAGAATGATGTAAACCATCACTAAAAAACTCAGAAGGATTTGGATTTCTCATGGCAAGACTGATGTTAGAATACCAGTTCAAGTTCGTGGCAAATTCTTTATGGAATCCTGCACTTGCTGAAACATTATGAAAAGTAAAACTAGGCTTTGTCAACCATTGATTACCATCTTCACCCACAATAAAATCAGCAAATTCAGTTGCGTAACCTCTTTCCGCCCATCGCGATTTCAGGTAGAACTTGGCTGCGTCCAAACGAGAATAGTCATATCGCAATCCGGTATCTATAGAAAAGCTATCCGATAAATCATAGCTCACGATACCATAAGTCCCAAGCTCGATCCTGTTAAAATTAGGAATTAAAGGTTTTATTCCTGTGGCTGGATTTGCAAAATTATTCTGAATACTTCCATTGACTCCGGTTTTGATATTCCAGTCATGCAGTAATTTTTTATAATCTACATTTACTGCATGCGTTGTCAACGCTAAATCTAAAGCGGCTATCTCGTTGAAATCTCTTCTACGCACATCAAACTCTAGTCGTTTATTAAACTGAAAAGAATACTGTACTGCAAGAGAAGCCGTTTCATTCAAATAGTAATTGTAGTTCATTTTTGCCAAGTGATGTTGCACTTTCTGCTTTGGATTTCTAATGGTATACGTAAAATCGTTTATGACAGAAGGAATTTTATTGCTAATAGAGTTGTATAAATCGTTAACATTTCCCGTATGTGAAGCACTCAAAATCCCAATTGTAGTATTGTAATAACTGTAATAGGCAGAAAAGTCCTGTTTTTTTCCAGTAAATTTTATATCGCCAGAAAAGTTAGCTTCTCGATTCCCTGAGTTAGACAACACATAATTGGGCGCTTCTTTGTCTCCCATATACTTCACTGTTCCCAGTGTATGCCAACTCCACCCTTTATCATTTCCTTTGTGCAGACTTGAGCTCATGGAACCACCTCTGCCATTTGACGCTAGATTCAGAATAGTTTTCCCAAAAAGAGTGTCTTTTTTAACCGAAATAGGTTCTATAATAATCAAACCTCCTACTGCGTCACCACCAAACTGTAGTCCAGAAGCGCCTTTAATGACCGTGATTTTTCCCGCTGCATTAACATCAAAATTTGGCGCATGCTCCGTTCCCCATTCTTGATCTTCTAAACGAACATTGTTGTTGATGACCGGAACTCTGCTCCCAAACAATCCATTAATAACCGGCTTCACCACTGAACTTCCAGTTTTAAGACTAGAAACGCCTGCTATTTCCGTCAAAACATCACCAAGAGTCTGATTGCTATACTTATCAATCGTTTCCTTTTTAATCTTTTGTTCTACTAGGGATTTATTCAGCGTATTGGCTTTTTGCCTGATGACCACTTCTTGTAGCTGGATTGTATTTTCTGTTAAGACAAAGTTTAAAACTTGGTCATACGCTATCTTCACTACAGTATCTAGCGGTTGAAAACCAATACAGGATACAAATACTTTAACTTTTCCTGATGGTAATCTTTTAATAAGATAGTTCCCAGAAACATCTGAGGAGACTGTTTTTTTACCAATGTGTACGTGACTTTCGGAAAGAGGCACTCCTCCTTGAGTAGTAATTTTCCCTTTAACTATGTTTTGCGCAAAACAAATACCGCAAAAAAA
>NZ_AJXL01000053.1 GCF_000264055.1 Flavobacterium sp. ACAM 123
TTTTTTTGATAAAAACTTAAATAAATGTTAACACATTTACTATGGCACAATAATTGGCTACCGGTATTAAAACATAAATAACGCAAGTCGAATATTAATTAAATAAAACGAAAATGAAAAAATTTAAATTACTTGCTCTGGGAATAGTTCTGTTTATAGCAGGATCAGCAAGTGCACAAGTTTCTGTGAATGTAAATATTGGTAGTCCTCCTGCATGGGGTCCTTCAGGATATGCGCAAACAGATTATTATTATTTACCTGATGTTCAAGCCTATTATGACATCAGAGCGTCCCAATTTATTTATTTTGGAAGCGGTAATTGGGTACGGTCAAGATACTTACCTCAACAATACAGAAACTATGATCTATATAATGGATATAAAGTAGTACTAAACGACTATCATGGTAGAAGTCCTTACACTTATTTTAAAAATCATAAAGCAAAATATCATAAAGGATACAAAGGAAAGTACCAAAAAACAATTGGACATAGAAATAATAACCAGAAACGTTACAGCAGTAAAGGCAATCAATCAAATGGTAACGGGAAAGGAAACAAGGACCACGCAAACAAAGGCAACGGAGGAAAAGGTCATGGAAATGGAAAACATTAATTTCAATTTATTAGTTAAATAAAAAAGAGAAACGCGAACCGCGTTTCTCTTTTTTTTTGCCCCGAGATTAAGATCCAACTATAGGTTAGAGAAATCATCTTGGCACAGTTGTTGGTTTTATGGTAAAAGTATTGTGCTAGCCAGTACAATATTTAATACAAACACAAAAAAAAGAACAGATGAAAAAATTAAAACTATTAGCCGTTGGAATAATTCTACTCGTAACCAGTTCAATTCAAGCACAAGTTTCAATAAATTTAAATATAGGGACAGCACCTTCATGGGGTCCTGCAGGATACGGACAAGCACAATACTATTATTTACCAGATGTTCAGGCTTATTATGATGTCAGAGCTTCTCAATTTGTTTATTTTGGAAATGGAAGATGGTTAAGATCAAGATACTTACCTAGACAATACAGAAACTATGATTTATACAATGGATATAAAGTAGTGTTAAACGGGTACCATGGTAACAGACCTTATGCCCATTACGGGAACCATAGACAACGATATAGCGCCAATTATAGAAATCATAGTCAAAGATCAATTGGGCAAAGACATGATAATCATCGTTATGCTAAAAATAATCATAGAAGTAACGACAATCGCAGGTATACAAAAAACCGCAGATATTCAAATGACCACAGATATGCAGGAAATCATAAAAAGTCTGATAACCATAGAAAGTCTGATAATCGCAGAAGGTCTAACAAAAACCACGGTAAAAATAGGTTATGGAAACGTAATTCCTATTATCAAAGAAGTTAAAAGAAGAGAGCGCTATCATAGTGCTCTTTTTTTTATACACCCATATCAGTTTCTTTGCACCAAAGAAAATCAAAATCCTTTAGAAAAAATATATTTAATTACTACATTTGAAATCATTCAAAATTAAATTATAAAAAAATGCTCAAAAATAAAATTCAATTTATTTTAACTTTTCTTTTTTGTTTGCAAATATTACAAGCGCAACAGCCACAAAAACTAAATTCAGTAGAAATTTATAATCAAATTCAGAAACTAAATTTCTTAGGATCCGTCCTTTATATCGCAGCACATCCTGATGATGAGAATACACGTCTAATTTCTTATCTATCCAATGAAAAAAAAGCGAGAACAGGATATTTATCTTTGACGCGCGGTGATGGAGGCCAAAATCTAATAGGTCCTCAATTGCGGGAATTATTAGGTGTGATTAGAACGCAGGAACTACTTGAAGCAAGGAAAATAGACGGAGGGGAGCAGTTTTTTTCCCGTGCTAATGATTTTGGATTTTCTAAAAACCCTAATGAAACCCTTCAAATCTGGGACAAAGAAAAAGTACTTTCTGATGTAATATGGGCAATACGGAAATTTCAACCTGATGTTATCATCAATCGATTTGATCATCGCACCGCAGGCGCAACACATGGACATCACACGGCCTCAGCGCTACTCAGTACAAAAAGCTTCAATTTAACTAACGACGCTACTGTTTTTCCTGAACAATTAAAATTAGTGGAAACTTGGCAACCTAAACGCCAGTTTTTCAATACTTCTTGGTGGTTTTACGGTAGCCAAGAAAAATTTAATACTGCCGATAAAACAAATTTTACAACCATTGAAACCGGTGTATATTATCCTCACGTAGGGAAATCAAATCAAGAAATTGCCGCTTTAAGCCGAAGCAGTCACCAGTCACAAGGTTTTGGAAGTACAGGAAGTCGCGGCGAAGAATCGGAATATTTAGAACTCGTCAATGGTGATAAGTTAAATAACACCGCAAATATTTTTGAAGGAATTGACACTAGTTGGAAACGTGTTACAGGTGGAAAACCCGTGGGAGAATTAATTACACAAATTGCTCTAAAATATGATTTTTCGAATCCTTCAGCCAGTATTTCAGATTTAACCAAAGCGTATGTACTGATTCAATCATTGGATGAAAATCATTGGAAAACATTAAAAGGAGATGAAATTAAAAAGATTATCGCGGCTTGTTCCGGTTTGTATCTTGAAGCTGTATCCTCAAATCAAGAAGCTACTCCCGGTAGTACAGTGCAACTAAAACTCGAAGCCATAAACAGAAGCAGTATCGATATGCAATTAGTTAGTGTAACCACCCTGCCTGAACTAAAAACCACTGTAATTAACAAATCACTAAAAAACAATAGTTTAGAAAACACAACGCTTGCTTTACAACTGCCGGCAACAATAGAATACTCACAGCCGTACTGGCTTAAAGAAAAAGGGACCGTCGGGATGTACGCAGTTGGCGATCAGAAAAATATAGGAATTCCAGATATTATCAGAGAGGTAAAGATCGTCTTTAATATTCAAATTAATGGAGTAAAAATCCCGTTTGAGCGCACGGTAGTTTATAAATACAATGATAACGTAAAAGGCGAAATGTATAACTACCTTGACATTGTTCCAGAAGTAACTACAAGCATCCTTGATCATGTTTCATTCTTTAATAATGGAAATAAAAGACCGATTGCCGTAAAAGTAAAAGCTGGAAATGATAACATAAAAGGAACTTTACAATTAGAACTATCAGAGAGTTGGTCTATTTCACCACAATCTATTCCGTTCACTTTAGATAAAAAAGGAATGGAACAAGTGTTTTACTTTGAAGTAACTCCTCCTACGCAGCCCGATGACGCTATTGCAAAAAGTATTGTGATTGTAGGAGATAAAAGATACGATAAAGAACAAGTGCTCATAGAGTACCCTCATATCACGAAGCAACAGGTGTTAAAACCCGCTGAAGCTAAATTCATCAGGTTAGACCTTAAAATAAACAATGAAAAAATTGGTTATATCATGGGTGCTGGTGACGAGGTTCCAGAGGGCCTTACTCAGATGGGGTATTCAGTAAAATTAGTAAAGCCTGAAGAAATTACGACTGAAAAATTAGAGGCTTTTGATGTCATTATCACGGGAATTCGTGCCTATAATGTTCTTCCCATATTGGAAAACAAACAAAAGATACTTCTCGATTTTGTCAAAACTGGAAAAACAATGATAGTCCAATACAACACAGTGGACAGTTCTCTTCCTGCCGATATCTCCCCTTATCCGTTAACAATTTCACGCGATCGAGTAACCGATGAGAATGCAGCAGTACGATTCCTAGCCCCGAACCATCCTGTTTTAAATTACCCCAATAAAATCACTGCTAAAGATTTTGAAGGTTGGACTCAAGAACAGGGATTATATTACCCAAATGAATTTGACAAAGCCTTCACTCCTATTTTATCTTCAAACGACGAAGGGGAAAGTCCTACAAATGGAGCACTGTTAGTTGCTCCTTATGGAAAAGGATACTATATTTATACCGGATTGAGTTTTTTTAGAGAATTGCCAGAAGGAGTGCCGGGCGCGTACCGACTTTTGTCGAATATGATTTCGTTAAAAGCAACAGTTACAATTCCTTCTCAAAACTAAAATCCCTAAAGGAATAAACATGGAACCGAAAAAAACAAAACCTTGGAAAAAGAATTACACATTGGTACTTGTCGCTAATGCTATTTATATTCTGGTTTTTTATCTCATAATGAAATTATACTCTTAAACTATGCAGTTATTCGATTGGATTGTACTTATCGGTACCTTACTCTTTATTGTAGTTTACGGAGCTTGGAAAACCAAAGGAAGTAAAAACGTAGAAGAATTTATTCTTGGAGGCAATGAAACTCCATGGTACACAGTCGGGCTTTCCGTTATGGCAACACAAGCCAGTGCCATAACGTTTTTATCAACTCCTGGACAAGCCTACCATGATGGCATGGGTTTTTTACAGTTTTACTTTGGTCTGCCTATTGCAATGGTCGTTATCTGTTTAACTTTTATTCCTATATATCACAAATACAAGGTCTATACTGCCTATGAATACCTCGAGCAACGATTTGATTTAAAAACACGTTCACTCGCCGCCATTTTATTCCTATTTCAGCGGGGATTGGGGACCGGGCTTACCATCTATGCTCCGGCAATCATTTTATCAGCGATTCTAGGATGGAATCTTACCTATATGAATATAGTTATCGGAGTTCTAGTAATTATATACACCTTTTCAGGAGGGACAAAAGCGGTAAATGTTACCCAGAAACAGCAAATGTTTGTGATTATGTCCGGCATGCTGATCACTTTTTTTCTTATTTTACATTTTTTACCAAATGAAATGACCTTTAGTAATGCGTTGCATATTGCTGGTGCAAATGATAAAATGAACATCGTGAGTTTCTCAACAGATCCAGAAGAAAAATATACATTCTGGAGCGGAATTACTGGTGGTTTTTTCTTGGCTCTGGCTTATTTCGGAACAGACCAGTCACAGGTGGGACGCTATTTATCCGGGAAATCAGTTCGGGAAAGCCAAATGGGTTTAATTATGAATGGGCTTTTAAAAGTGCCCATGCAATTCTTCATATTACTGACCGGAGTTATGGTTTTTGTTTTTTTCCAATTCAATCCGGTGCCCTTGAATTTCAATCCAAATAATAAAGTTAACGTATATAATTCGTCGTACAAAGCAGAGTATCAAATTTTAGAACAGAAACTGGATGCCCTCTCAGAAGATAAAAAAGTAATCAATCTGCTCTATATTGATCAACTCAATCAAGATTATGACAATCTAATTCTACGAAAGGAGCTAGTTGCCTTATCCACGAAAGAAAGAGATTTAAGGGAACGCGCAAAAGAAATTATTCTAAAAGCGGATAGCGGCAGTGAAACAAACGATAAGGATTATGTTTTTTTCCACTTCATCTTAAACTACTTGCCCAAAGGACTCATCGGACTGTTATTGGCCGTAATCATTTCTGCTGCTATGTCCTCGACTGCTTCCGGACTTACTGCCTTAGCTTCCACAACGGCGATAGACATATACAAACGAAATGTTAAAGGAATCAAATCAGATAAACATTATCTTAACGCTACTAAATTTTTCACGCTGTTTTGGGGAGTTGTAGCTATCTCATTTGCCTGTATTGGGACCCTATTTGAAAATTTAATCCAATTGGTAAATATCATTGGTTCCATCTTTTATGGAACGGTACTGGGGATTTTCTTGGTAGGATTTTATATCAAATTTGTTAAAGCTCAAGCTATCTTTTATAGTGCATTAGTAACTCAAATGACCATCTTTATCATTTACTATTATGCCATTGTCATATATCCAAGTGGGGAAGCAAAATTGGGTTATTTATGGCTTAATTTCATTGGTGCCATTATGGCCATTGTACTTTCATCTTTACTGCAATGGACTGTTTTTAGAAAAGAAAAAGAATAATATTTTATGAATACTAATTACATGTACCAATAATTGTTTAGCCACGAATTAAAGAAATTCTCCCTAATAAATTTAAGCTAATTTGTGGTATTCGAGGCAAAACAAGTTGCAAAAACTACAGTATAACGCAGTACAACACATTCTTTTAATTATAATCTGAGAGAAATAAAAAATCCCGTTTCACAATCAAATGTGAAACGGGATTTCTTTATCTAATAATAGCGCTTTATTTACTCCATTCTGAAATACTATCTTTGTTCATTTTAACATAATCACTATTACCAGCTGCTTCAGCCGCCTTAATCGATAGTTTTGCAGTATCAGTAGCTCCTTTTTTATCCCCTTGCTTGGCCATGATTAATGCCCTCTGACGCAAATAATAAAACGGTTTCTCAGCACTCATTTCTAAGGCTTTATCAATGTAGGTTCTTGCTTTATTAATGTCTCCGTTAGATTGATAGTAAAACTGAGCGGCTGCATAATAATCTCCTGCAGCAGGTCCAGCTAATACCTTTTCTATGCTCGCCATTGCATTTTTTTGAGTAGGAACTTCAAATTTTAAAGCGACACGAGAATTCTCCCAATACATCTCTAAATAAGCAAAGTTTGTATCCAATCCATTTACTCCAATAGTGAAGGTCTCAATTGCTCTTGGTGTAGCTTCTTCTTTTACAACAGTTCGCAAGGCAACATTTGCTTCGTTGAATTCTTTTGGTGTGCCCCAA
Organism: Flavobacterium sp. ACAM 123; assembly: GCF_000264055.1. Lineage (GTDB taxonomy): Bacteria > Bacteroidota > Bacteroidia > Flavobacteriales > Flavobacteriaceae > Flavobacterium. The sequence continues at coordinate 6,617 of NZ_AJXL01000053.1, forward strand.
TTGTCCGTTGCCGTATAAAAAATAACTTCCCAACTTTGAATATTCGGGATCGTATATAACGCATACTTTCCTTTCTTCAATGGTTTGCCATCGATGAGTACATCATCACTGAACGTTATCATTGTGTTTTCGTTAGCTCCTGTTCGCCAAAGTTCGCCAAAGGGAACCAAGTTACCAAAAACCGCTCTTCCTCTTGCAGATGGTCTGGAATAAACAATTTCTACATCAGTCAAACCAACGACCTGATTAATAGTCGCTAGCGGACTGGCTTGTGGTGTTTTAATTTGTGCCTCGATTGTAAATTGAGTGACGATAATGGCTAAAGCAATTAGTATTTTTCTCATAGTATTATAATTATTTGTGAACTTCAAATTTACAAATTCAGTTAGTTTAATATGTTAATTATTCCCTAATTTGGATTGAATAAATGTAACTTTTTCAAAATTTAATTCTGCAAAATGATTAATAATAATATCCGCTTCTGATAAATCTTGCAATTTAGAATGCATGCTATTGTACCCTACACAATAAATCCCTGCAGCTTTAGCAGCTCGAACGCCGTTTGTACTGTCCTCTATCACAATACAATTTGCTTTAGAAGCAATAGACAAAGAAGCAGCGTGTACAAAAATTGCTGGATCGGGTTTTGATTTTGGAAAGTCCTCACCGCTCACAATATGTGTAAAATAGCGATGCAACTTAAAGCGCGCAAAAACCCGCTCAATTGTCACTTTTGAAGCAGATGAGGCTAAAATCAACTGCATACCTTTGTTATGAAAATCTATGATTAGTCTTTCTACACCTTCCAATAACTCTAAATCAGCTTTAGTGTCAAAAGCATTATTGAATATTGTTCTCTTTCTTTGAATCAGCTCTTCCACTTCCTGTTCGAGATTAAAAATTGTTTTCAAATTTTGAAAAACATTTCGGGTCGAGTTTCCAGTAAAGGAAGTAAACATTTCTTCAGTGACCTTAATATTTAATTCATCAAAATGCTGAAAATAAGCATAGCGATGTACAGGCTCCGTGTCTACTATTACGCCATCCATATCGAAAATTACTGTTTGTATCATTTTTATTTTGCCAAGAAGGCGCAAAGACACTAAGTCTTTTTTAAATTATCTTATATGCTTGCTTCTTATGTCTAAAATCCCACTACTCTTTTTTCAATAAATAACGGATCACGGTTTCAGCAGCATATAGGCCAAATAATCCTGGCATATAACTATTAGTTCCATAAAAAGATCGCTTATAATTAGAACCATCGGTCATTTTTAAACTGGCATCATCCTGAATTTCAGAGGAGAAAACCACTTTTAACTTATCGATTTTCACTTCTTTCAAACGCCTGCGAATTGTTTTTGCTAAAAAACAATTAACAGTATTATTAATATCGGCTACTTTCACTTTTGAAGCTTCCATCTTTCCTCCAGCTCCCATACTGCTAATGATCTTCACTCTTTTCCTTTTTGCTGCAATAATCAAGTTTAACTTAGGAGTTATGCTGTCGATACAATCTAAAACATAATCAAACTCTTCTCTAACAATTTCGAATGCACGCTCTGGGGATAGAAATTCTTCCACCTGAGTTAGTTTTAATGCTGGATTAATATCCATTAAACGGTCTCCCACTATCTTTATTTTAGGTTGCCCCACTGTAGAATGTAACGCCGGTAACTGTCGGTTTATATTGGTGATATCAACCACGTCTCCATCTACAATAGTCATTGCGCCCACTCCTGCTCTAGCTAAAAACTCAGCTGCAAAAGATCCCACACCACCCAGACCCACTATCAATACATTCGCATTTTGAAGTTTATCTAATCCTTCTTTTTTAAATAAAAGCTCCGCTCTTTCTGTCCACTCTGCCATTCTATTTTTGTTTAAAGTTTAAAGTTGTAAAACTTTGTAATTGAAAATTCATTATTTACTACCCGATTTTAAAAACTTCTGCCAAATTGCTCTTTATTTCTTTTTGTATTTCAGTAACGGTTGTGTTTTTATATTTGGCTGCCAAAGCATAGACATCACTAATCGTTTCTTCAACGGTGTCAGTTTCCAAGAAAAACCGATTATTTGGAATACTCGCAAAAACCGATTCTAATTCTGGATTGCGTAATAAATATTTTCCAAAAGAAATATAAAACCCATTATCCAACAGTTGTTTGGCCAACTGCTCCTTTTTAGAGTATCCGTGAATAATCATAGGGACTGAAATATTTAATCTTTTTTTAGTATCAATTACTTCTTGAAAAGCCGCTACACAATGTATTACCACTGGTTTATTGTATTCCTGTGCCAATAGCAACTGCTTTTCAAAAACCATTTGTTGTAACTCCACCGGTATTTCTATTCTTTTGTCTAATCCGCATTCACCCAAGGCAAGACAATTCTTTTCTTGCAGTTTACTTTCGATAATTGCCAAATCTGCTTTCAATCGATCGCCAACAATATACCATGGATGAATCCCAATGGAATAAAAAGGAATCACTACGTTAAACTCCTCCGGATATTGATTGACTAATTCCAGCACATCGACTTGATTAGTGAATTTGTGAGTATGAAAATTAAAAAAGTTCATTAATCGTGGAATTTTTTAACGCCCGCTTTTATGGCTATGTTTAAATCATTATCTAGAGGCACTTTAGGACAGGAGTACTTGTAATTATAAGCACAATATGGATTATACGATCTATTGAAATCGATAGCAATGGTATTCCCTTTTGGCGTTTTCAAATCAATATACTTTCCGCCGATATAGCTTTCATTCCCTGACGTAAGATCGGAAAAGGGCAAAAACAAATAATTTTTGTATTCCTTCTTTTTAGAAAGTTCAATGTTTTTATAGACGTTGAGTTTTAATGCTTTTCCATCAATGGTGAATTCTACTTCTCCGTATTTTACATAGAGTGGTTCTCTATCTGTTGATGTCTTCATCCCAAACGGTTTCTCGTTTTCTGTTCTCGTAAACTGGGCTACAACAAAATATTTTTCATTTATGGGGTAAAAGTCTAAGGTTGTGAAGCTTACTAAATCTTCTTTAGTTAACGGGCTTGTTATAGCATCAGTATATTCAGCATTGATTTCTTTTTGAAATTTCTGTGCAGAACTAATTTCAAATTTTTCTTGCGCAAAACCAAAACTTACTTGGACTAAAAAAACTAATAGTAGACTATTTTTCTATTTTCTTCATTTCAGCAAAAATAGTTTAAAAGTTACAACTGCACAAAGTCTGAAAGTTACAAAGTTACCTACCTTTGCAATTCACAACCATTTCTAATGCTCAAAACCGCTTTCAACCGTTACATTAACAACTTTAAAGGATTTTCAAGAGAAATTTGGATTTTAACCATTATCACTTTTATAAACAGAGCTGGAACGATGGTGCTCCCTTTTTTATCCAAATATCTAAAAGAAGATTTACATTTTTCTTATGGTGAAGTCGGTTGGATTATGGTCGCTTTTGGGATGGGATCGCTGCTAGGCTCCTGGCTAGGTGGTAAACTTTCGGACAAAATAGGCTTCTACAAAGTAATGGTTTTCAGTTTATTCAGTAGTGGTGTTTTCTTTTTCATTCTGCAATACATTACCTCTTTTTGGGGCCTTTGCTTAGGCATGTTCAGTATTATGACGTTAGCAGATATGTTTCGACCTGCTATGTTTGTCTCGCTAGGCGCTTACGCAAGGCCGGAAAACAGAACGCGCTCGCTAACTTTAGTGCGTTTAGCAATCAATCTTGGTTTTGCTGCCGGACCCGCATTAGGGGGATTAATTATTATGGGAATGGGATATAAGGCGCTCTTTTGGGTCGATGGAAGTTCTTGTATCATAGCAATATTAATTTTTGCATTATTAGTAAAGGAAAAGAAAAAAAGTTCCTATCAAGATCCACACGCTACTGTATTGGCAGTTGCTTCTGTATTTAAAGACAAAATATTTTGGCTCTTTCTATACGTTAGTTTTGTAACGGCCATGATTTTCTTTCAACTCTTCACCACTTTACCGCTCTATCACAGTGAAATGTTTGGTTTAACTGAGTTTCAATCCGGGCTATTATTGACCTTAAACGGACTACTGATTTTTGCACTAGAAATGCCAATTGTAAGTTATTTTGAAAGGAAAAAAGTAGGGAAACTGAAAGTAATCCTGTGGGGTTCGCTATTGATGTCTCTCAGTTTTTATAGCTTATTAGTTAATGTTTGGGCAGGGGTTTTAATCATCGGTATGATATTTATTTCTATTGGTGAAATATTTGCTTTTCCATTTTCAAATACTTTCGCTTTGGGCAGAGCGCCAAAAGGGCACGAAGGACGTTACATGGCTTTGTACACAATGAGTTTTAGTTTAGCTCATATCGTAAGTTCAAAAGCCGGACTTGAAATCATTGCCCGGTTTGGTTATCAAAGCAATTGGATGGTCATGGGAACACTTGGTGTCACCGCGGCCCTATGCTGTATCTGGTTACAAAAATTACTAAAAGTCGAAGAAAGTCTAGCCTAAAGCCCCCTATATCCTTCCCTTCTATCTCCTTTTTTTATTTGTAAAAGAATGATATGTTATGTGCAAATCTTACTAAGACTACAAAAACAGTTGAATAACTGCTTTTATAGTTTGATAACTACAAAAATAGTTGTATGTTTGAATTGCGTTAAGGATAGTAGGCGACATCCTTGTTGTCCCGACCTTTAGGGACGACAAGATACAGCCGAATAGCCTGACCCGAAGGGAAACGCCCAAATAAAAAATATAGTATGCAAAATTTAACGAACAAAGAAGAAGAGATTATGCACATTTTATGGAAGTTAGAAAAAGCTTTTGTAAAGGAAGTCATGGCTGAAATCACGGAAGATCAACCGCATTACAACACGCTTTCGACCATAGTGCGGAACCTAGAAGAGAAAGGATATGTTTCCCATAACGCTTTTGGCAATACGCACCAGTATTATCCTGTAGTGAGCATTGCAGACTATAGAAAACGTTTTATGAATACTGCAATTGATAATTATTTTAATAGCTCCTACAAAAACATGGTTTCCTTTTTTGCAAAAGAGGAAAAGATTTCTGCCGAAGAATTACGAGAAATTTTAGCTATGATTGAAAATCCAAAAGCAGAAAAATAATCCTTAATAAAGCGCTTTCATTAAAAAATAAAATTATGGAAATACTCTATATTTATCTCATCAAATCCAGTGGCTTATTCCTTTTATTTTTTCTAGCCTATCATTTTATGTTGCGAAAAGAAACTTTTTTTATCAGCAACCGGTGGTTTCTGTTGTTTGGGCTACTGACCTCAGCACTTTTACCACTATTGGTTTTCACTAAAGTAATATGGGTGGAACCAACACCTATCAATATAGACTGGTCTAATATCCCTGTAACCGCGACTGTCGAAGAGGATCATACTAAAGAATACATCTATTTGACTTTAGTAATCGCGTACTGTCTAGGAATAATAGGATTGTTAGCAAAATTTGGTTTTGATTTTTATAGTTTGAGAGGCGTATTTAAAGGTAAAGTTGTGCGTAAACAGGCCGATTTTAAATTTATTGATGTCGAAGAAAACCTAGCGCCTTTTTCTTTCTATAATATCATTGTGTATAATTCCGCTTTATACAGCTCAGCAGAGCTTGAAAGTATAATTGAACATGAAAAAGTACACAGTAAACAGCACCATACCACAGATGTGTTGATTTCGCGGTTATTTTGTATTGTGTTTTGGTTTAATCCAGTAGTTTGGCTTTACAAAAAAGCAATTCTGCAAAATCTGGAATTCATTGCAGACCGGGAAGCTTCTAAAAAAATATCCGATAAAAAGGCATATCAAATCACGCTTTTAAAAATAACAACCCAAAAGAATTGTATTGCCATTACTAATCATTTTTATCAATCATTAATCAAAAAACGAATCGTTATGTTAAACAAAAACCAATCTAACAAAAGGAATTCCTGGAAGTATTTTTCAGTAGTACCAATGCTTATCGCCTTTATGTTTTTATTTCAAATTAAAGTTATTGCGCAAGAGAAAGAAAATGAATTTAACATTACAAACGGCGCAATGAAGGTAGAACTGCATGTCACTTCAAATTCAACTGAAAAAGAACTAAATGCTGAAAAAGAATTTTTCAAAAAAGAATTTGACTTAGAGATGTCCTTTTCAAAAATAAAAACAAATAAAAGCAATGAAATCATTGCCATTAAAGTCGAATTAAAAGACAAACAAGGAGTAATAAAAATTAATCAAATTTCGGGCCAAACCCCTATTAAACCATTCGATATTTTTGCCGAAATAGAGACAGACAATACATTAAATTTTGGTTTTTCAAATTCTAGAAATAAGGAATCAAAAGATTACTCAAATATAAAAAATGCAAAATCGGGTATAGATATAAAGAAAGAAAAAACTTTTTATACGGTAGATAATTTTAAAAAAAATGGTGTCGATTATTTAATGATTATAAACGGTATAAAACAAATTGGCGAAAATAGGACTAAAATTCCTCTGGACGAGGGCATAACATCATTTAATATTTTGGACCCAGAAATAGCTATTGTAAAATATGGAGAGGAAGGAAAAAATGGGGTTGTAGAAGTTATTACTAAAAAAGCTAGAACTTTCAAAGGTGATACACCCAAAAATAAAGATATTAATGCAAATACTGAAATTTACATTGATGGTAAGAAGGCCACTAAGAAAGAGATAGATAGTACCAATGTAGATGATATAAAAACTATGAGTGTATCTAAAGATAATAATACACCAACTATTTACATTACAACGAAAGGCAGCACTGATGGTAAAGCAAGAATATTTGACTACAAAATACCTGCAATTGAATTGGGCTTAGAAAAAACAGATCCTACAAATCTTAATAGCCTACAAAAATCAAAAACTAATTACACTATTAAAAAGGTTAGCATAGAAAAAGATGGAGGACCTGATAATATCGAATATTTTATTGATGGAAAAAGAGTAAGTCCATTAGAAGCCAATGGTATGAGCCCAAATTTTATTAGTAGTGTGGATGTTAATAAAGATGCAACCTCAAATAAAAATGCAATTCGTATAATTACCAAAAGCTATATCGATGGTAAAAAAAATGACAAAATTGAAATCCCAACTAAAAATGAAGATAAAGGCTGAGCTATTAGTTTTGAGACATCTAAGCCAGAAGACAACATCAAAAGGATTCAAAACGATAAAAATGGAGACTATCAACAAGCCTTAATAATAATTAATGGAAAACAAAGTAATTATCGAACATTGGAAAAATTAGACCCTAAAGATATTATTAGTGTGGGTGTACAAAAACCATCAAATGGAACTGAAGTGACTAAACAGAATGCTATTAAAAAATATGGTGAAAAAGCTTTAAACTGCATTATAGAAATTACAACTAAATAATTTTAAAGTACTGCATAAAAATGGTAGCAAAAAGACGGTTATACTCATGACTCTCTTTTTTTATACCTTTAGAAAAAATTCTATGTTTAAAATTCTAGCTAAAATTAATAAAATACTGATACCGAGTTTTTCCAAACAACGAATGGATTTGGCAAAAGCTAAAAAATGGCAAATTGCAATCATTGGATACCGCTATTATGTTACAACCCGCGCTTTAGGTTAATAAGTAATCGCCGAAAAAATCTCATATCCGCTAATTTTTTCTCTTCCGTTTAGAAAGGAGATTTCCATTAAGAAATTCAACTGAACAACTTCACCACCGAGTTTTTCGACTAATTCACATACTGCTTGCGCTGTTCCACCAGTTGCGAGAACATCATCATGGATGAGAATTCTATCTCCTTTTTGAATCGCGTCCGTATGCATCTCTAAAGTGTCTGTTCCATATTCCAATTGATAGGAAGCAGAAATAGTGTCATAAGGCAGCTTATTGGGTTTTCTAACAGGTATAAAACCAACATTTAATTCCTCGGCAATTAGTATCCCGAAGAAGAATCCCCTACTCTCCACTCCTATCACTTTATCTATTTGCTTCCCTTTTAAGGAATCCACTACTATTTTTAAACATTCGTTTCTCCCTTTTGGATCAATTAGTAAAGGAGTAATGTCTTTAAACAAAATTCCTTCTTTTGGAAATCCCTGAATATCACGTATATACTTTTTTAATGGCATTTTTTTTAATTTTATATTAATTAAGACTTGCAATTTACACATTTAATCTTAACTTTGCACCCGCAATACGGCCTTGTGGCGCAACTGAATAGCGCACTTGATTACGGCTCAAGAGGTTACTGGTTTGAATCCAGTCAAGGTCACAAAAAACGCAATTATCTCTTCTTATGATAATTGCGTTTTTGCTTTTTATCACATTCACACTCAAAGAACATGCCTGAATACAACCTTGATTTGCAATACAATAACATCACTTATAGTGAAAACGAAGTCAATTTTAAGGAATTTGAGTTTTGTACATTTAACAATTGTGATTTCTCCCAATGCAATTTTATCGCAGTAACTTTTATTGACTGCCATTTCAATTCTTGCAACTTCACTACCACAAATATAAATCATGTTGCCTTAAGAACGGTCTTTTTTAATAAATGTAAAATGACAGAAGTAAACTTTGCTATGTGTGACAAGTTCATTTTTGAAGTTCATTTTAAAGATTGTATTTTGGATTTCTCCAAATTTTATACTTTAAAGATGAAAGGGACTACATTCACTAATAGTAGCCTCGTTGCAGTTGATTTTATGAGCACTAATTTAACAGCCGTCTTATTTAGCAACTGTGATCTTTATCGTTCCGAATTTGAAAAAGCAATTGCTGATAAAGCCGATTTTAGAACTAGCTACAACTATTCAATAGACCCCACAAAGACAAAACTAAAAAAAGCTCAATTTTCTCTTGATGGCCTAAAAGGATTGTTAACCAAGTATGATATTATTGTAGAGTAAGGAGATCAAAACGCTATAGTTTTATTTCAAATTAAATTATTGATTTAAATTTAGTCTCCGGCTAGATCAATACATGCAATAACTCATTTGTTCCGTTAGTCTAATTTAACTTCCATTAATTCCAGTTTTTCGACTTAGACATGATGCTAGTGCTGAATTGACTAGTACTGTAAACGTGGTTAGCAGCCAAAATAATGACTCGCATAACTCCCAATTCTAGTAGTAATGCAGCTTTCGAATAGTAAGAATATTCAAAACTAATTTTATTAAATGTGTATTGGAAAATCCCGCGAAAGATATTTGAATTTATTGTGATTCTTTTTAGTTGGTTAAAAATTTCAAGCTAAAACTAAAAAATAAGTATTCTTACCGTTGCAACAGCAATCGGAAAACGGGGAAGAGATGTAGTTTCATAACTTTTTTATAGATAATGCTATTTACTTATTATTTTTATTTGTTGCATTCAATTATTTAAATGGAACAGATTAATGGGAGTATCAATATTATCGCTATTTTTGTCACCATTTTAAGAACAGCCATAATCTATCCATTAGCACAATGCAAGAGTAGTAACGGGTTATATTCAATTACATTAAAACAAGATTACCTACCGTAAACCCATGCATCAACTTCACAATTGTCCTATCTGTAATAGCAGTACTATTGGTACTTTTATTAAAACAACAGCTCAAATGCATTCAAATAAAGAATTGTTCAATTTTGATCAATGTGCCGAATGTAAATTAGTCTTCTTAAATCCTAGAGTATCTTTAGATGTACTAAAAAACTACTATACTTCTCATTACTTACCGTACAGAGGAGCAAAAGCATGGGGTAAGTTTGAAAAACTGGTAGATAGCAGCCAGCAAAAGTTAGATTTAAAAAGAGTAAAAAGGGTAAAAGATGCTCATGTTATATCGTCAGAATCTTTGATTTTGGACATTGGCTGCGGTAATCCAAGTTTTTTAAAGGCTTGCCAGCAAAAGTTAAAATGCCAAACTATGGGTATTGACTTTAGTGATGAAGGATGGAAAGATCAATCGGATGATTTCAAGGGATTAGACTTACAAGTCGCAGAAATTAAAGACTTAAAAAGTAGTTTGAAGCCTGATGTAATCACTATGTGGCATTATTTAGAGCATGATTATACTCCACTGGAAAACCTTAGCTATCTAAAATCGATTTCCAAGCCATCTACTACGCTTGTCATTGAAATACCCAATTTTGATTCAACGAGTAGAAAAAAATATGGTAAAAACTGGGCCGGTTGGCATACACCGCGTCATATTTCCTTATTTTCTCCAAACAATATCGAGTTACTACTCCAAAAAGGAGGATGGAAAGTTTCTGAAATACTTACTTATGGAACGATGAATCCTTACCTACTCTACTGGATGAGCGAGATGGAGCAAAAAGGAATCGAGTGGGATAAGAATATGGAAGATGAATTTTGGAAATTTATGCTTGAAATGTTACAATTTATGCCAAAAAAATGGTCAGAAAAGAAGTCGTCTCTTGGGGTTATGACAATAATTGCAACTCCACAATAGCCTGTTTTACAAGACTAAAAGATCCTTCCCTTCCCAAGTACCACTAGATTTGTACGGTTGAAATCTTGAAAACAGCTCTTCTGAATACCATTCATATTCGCGTGTTTTCTTAATGGCTTCTTTATGCTGAGGGCTTTTATAGGCAAACTTTTTAACGGACTCAAAGTCTTTCCATAAACTAAATGTAGCCATTTGAATTATGGGAACTTCTCCAACGCCTTTGGTATAAATTAAACCTTCATTTCCATCTAAGCCTTCCTCTGAAGTGGGTACATACTTCCAAAATCGAAGGAGCCAGTTCCACTTAATAGTTGCTCTGGTAATAACAGCAATAGGTAAGTTAGGATCTAAATCTGCCGCTTTCTCGAAAGGATTTTTACCAATCCAAGTTCCACCTGCTGAAATATTTTTCATATAAAGCGTAAATAGCTCTTCCGTGTGATCAGCATATCGTTTTATCAAAGCAGAAGAGGTAAAGAAAGCGTTGGCGGCTTCTTCTGATTCCCAAACTTGAAGTAGGCAATAAACAGACCAGTCTGGCAAAGGATTAAAACCCCTCCCTTTTCCACTACCCATAAGCCGATAAAACGTTAGGCCGTTTACTTTAGATAGGTCTTTATTTGCAAATTGCATCATTTTAAACCCCCAAGCTTTATTACTAAAAGACGAATATTTAAAAAAGGAAATAGTTGTGATTTGTGGACTCATTTTCAATAGTGCTGATAATTAAAACGTGTGGAAAGATATTTTTTTACTGTAATTCTTTCTCAATTTATAACAACTAATGGATCCAATTACGATCTTCAAATCCCAAATTGTTGCTTATTTAATGCAAATATACTTGATTTAGAGAATTAAATAGACACCTTTTTCCTGGTTTATTATTTAACTTTTCTAGAGCAGTTCTGAATTTTTAGTATCTTATAAAACGGAGAGCTTAGCCCTTTGTTCTGCACTGCAAGTCCAAATAGTTTAAATTGTAGCATCTCTACCTCATATCGTCCTAAATTTGAAAAAAGAATTGTAATTAAAATTAGCTTTGCACCGAGGTACAAATATTCTATCTCTAACAAAAAACCAAAACTCAAAGGAGTCGAGTTTTCTAATGATGGTAAAAAAGAGTTACTAACCAAACGCGATATCAGTAACAGATACGATAATTTCGAACAAAAAAAAGTCGGAAAAACCCGACTCTTCTCTAAAACTAAATTATTGATTTACTTCCAGCCACCTCCAAGATTTTTATAAATGTTGACAACCGCGTTCAATTGGTCTTTTTTGGTTTCTATTAATTCCAATTTTGTTTCTAAGGCGTCCCGTTGTGTCAATAAAACTTCTAAATAATCAACTCTCGCCGACTTAAACAAATCATTCGCAATATCGATAGACCGATCTAAAGCGGCGACTTGTTTTGATTTTAAATCATAGCTTTTCTCTAAGTTATCAATTTTAGAAAGTTGGTTTGACACTTCTAAATACGCATTTAAAATTACGCGTTCATAAACATACATCGCCTGAATCTGTCTTGCATTAGCACTTCTAAATTCTGCTTTTATAGCACTCCTGTTAATTAATGGAGCCGCTAAATCTCCTACTAAAGAATACAATAATGAAACAGGTGACTTAAACAAAAAAGATGTTTTGAAGGCATTATATCCTACTCCTGCTGAAATCCCAAAAGAAGGGAAAAACTCTGCTCTCGCTACTTTTACATCTAATTTGGCTGCAGCCAATTCTAGTTCGGCTTGTTTAATATCCGGACGATTCGTTAGCAATTGCGAAGGAATCCCTGTCTGAATCGACTCTGGAACAAGACTTAAAACCGCGCTTCTGTCTCTTGGGATCTCCTGAGGAAAACGGCCTAAGAGAAAATTGATTCTATTCTCTGTCTCCTTGATATTTTGATTAATATCAAACTCCATGCTTTGTGACTTCAGCACCTCAGCTTGGAATTTCTGCACTGCTAATTCCGTTCCTCTTGCCGCTTCTTTTTGTAATTTTACAATCTCTAAGGCATTTTTTTGAAGCGCTATATTTTGTTTTACAATTAGGAGTTGGTTATCCAAAGCTTGCAATTCATAATACGAAGTAGCCACTTCGGCAACGAGGTTCGTCAAGACAAAGTTTTTACCCTCTACTGTTGCTAAATAGCGTGTAACTGCAGCTTTTTTGGCCGTATGCAGTTTATGCCAGATATCTACTTCCCAATTGGCGTAAGCCCCAATACTAAAATCCGTCAGTGGATCAGGAAATTCTTTCCCTGGCGTAATTTCGGTGGAAGCATCCCCCGCACCTTGACTAGTGTACCTACCTACTTTTTCTACACCAGATCCGGCTCTAAGACCTACCGTTGGTAATAAAAATCCTTTTCTAATTCGAACTTCATTTCTAGCTATTTCAATTTCCTGTAATGTAATCTGCAACTCTTGATTGTTTTGCAGTGCAGTATCAATCAAATTTTGCAAGTTCTTATTAGTAAAGAAATTTCTCCACTGCATGCTTGCAATAGTAGTGGTATCCGTATTAGTACTAAACGCCTCTGGAACAGCATTTTTTGCAGAACTTTCTACTGCTGATGGCGCTTTACAACCTACTACTATTATACAGATAGCCAGCACAATATAATTTTTATTTATGAACTTCATTGTTATCAATTTCTTCAGTTAATGGATTTTCTTCTTCATTTTTTACCAACTTATACTTTTCGGCTATTCGACCAAAGATGTAATACAAACCTGGAATAACAAACACACCGCATATAGTTCCAATAAGCATCCCACCTGCTGCGGCTGTTCCAATAGTTCTATTACCAATTTTACCTGGTCCTGTAGCAAAAACCAAAGGAAGTAGACCTGCGATAAAAGCAAATGAAGTCATCAAAATAGGACGGAACCTTGCTTTTGCTCCTTCCATTGCAGCCTCTAGCACTGACTTCCCTGCTGCATGCCGCTGAATGGCAAACTCTACAATCAAAACAGCATTTTTACCTAACAACCCGATTAACATGACCATAGCAACCTGAGCATAGATATTGTTTTCTAAACCAGTCAACTTTAGTAAAAGGAAAGCACCAAATATACCCGCTGGTAATGATAGAATTACGGATAAGGGCAGAATAAAACTTTCATATTGTGCCGCTAGGACCAAGTACACAAAACCCAAACAGATAAGGAAAACCCAAATGGCTTGATTCCCTTGTGATACCTCATCAGCAGAAATACCGGCCCAGTCAATATCATACCCTCTTGGTAATTTTTCAGCGGCAACTTCTTGAATAACTTTAATAGCTGTACCACTACTATATCCTGAGGCAGCAGAACCACTAATCTCTGTAGAAGTATACATATTATGTCTAGTAATCTCCGATAATCCATATACTTTTTCCAACTTCATGAAAGCAGAATAAGGTACCATTTCATCTCGGTCATTTTTTACGTAGAGTTTCAAAATATCCTCTGGTAAGGCACGGTATTCAGGAGACGCTTGAACAATTACTTTGTAATTAATTCCGTATTTAATAAAACTAATCTCGTAATTACTCCCCACTAATGTAGACAAGGTATTCATTGCATTCTCAATGGATATTCCCTTTTGTTGTGCTAAGTCATTATCGACTTTCATCATATACTGCGGAAAACTGGCGCTAAAGAAGCTGAACACATTTGATAACTCTGGACGTTTATTTAATTCTTTTACAAAATCATTATTGATCGCCTCCATTTTTTTATAATCACCAGAACCTGTCTTATCTAATAAACGAAGTTCAAATCCACCGGCAGCTCCATAACCCGGTACTGCTGGCGGTTGGAAAAATTCAATATTTGCACCAGGAATATCTTTAGATTTCTCTTCTAATTCTGCCATAATCTCTACAACAGATTGCTTTCTATCGTCCCAATCCTTTAAATTAATCAAACAAGTACCTGCATTAGATCCAGTACCTTCAGTCAAAATTTCATAACCTGCTAAGGAAGAAACAGATTTCACGCCTTCAACTCCTTCGGCTATTTTTTGTAATTTTACTGAAATATCATTGGTTCTTTCTAATGAAGATCCAGGCGGTGTTTGAATAATAGCATAAAACATCCCTTGATCCTCATTTGGGATAAATCCAGAAGGGACAGTACTACTGATTAACCATGTTCCTGCACAAAACACGACAAGGGCAATAAAAGTAATCGCTCTTCTATTTATGATTTCCCCAAGTAGGTTTTGATATTTACCCTGAGCAAGGTTAAAGGTGTTATTAAAATTATCAACAAATTGATTTACAGGTGTTTTCTTTTTAGCTTTTCCGTGATTATTTCTTAACATTATCGCACAAAGTGCAGGTGTCAATGTCAATGCCACAATCCCAGAAAGAATGATTGCAGTTGCCATAGTAATTGCAAATTGTCTATAAAAAACTCCAACTGGACCAGACATAAAGGCAACTGGAATAAAAACCGCAGCCATTAAGAAGGTGATAGCTACAATAGCTCCTGCTATTTCATGCATGGCTTTTTTAGTAGCTTTTAGCGGGGAGAGATGCTCTTCTTCCATCTTAGCATGGACCGCTTCAATAACCACGATAGCATCATCGACGACTACTCCAATAGCCAACACTAATGCAAACAACGTAATTAAGTTAAGTGAAATATCAAAGAATTGCATAAAAACAAAAGTTCCAACCAACGATACTGGCACCGCAATCGCAGGGATTATTGTAGACCGCCAATCTCCCAAGAAAAGAAATACAACTAACCCAACCAAAATAAAAGCTTCAATTAAAGTATGAATTACTTTTTCGATGGAAGCATCCAAAAATTTAGAAACATCATACGAAATTTCATAATCCATTCCTTTAGGAAATTTTTTCTTAATGGTTTCTAATTTGGCTTTTACATCTTCAATAACTTGATTTGCATTACTACCAAAGGATTGTTTCAAGACAATTGCTGCCGATGGTTTACCATTTAAATTCGAATAAATATCATACATCGAGCTACCAAACTCAATATTTGCAACATCTTTTAATCTTAAGATTTCACCGTCTGAATTGGAACGCAATATTATATTTGCATATTGCTTTTCGGTAGTAAACCGGCCAGAATATTTAAGCACATATTCAAATGCCTGAGAACGCTTACCAGAGGCTTCCCCTGTTTTCCCTGGTGAAGCTTCTAAACTTTGACTTGATAAAGCTTCCATGACCTCTTCAGTAGAAATTTTATAGGCTAACATACGATCAGGCTTCAACCAGATGCGCATCGCATATTCACGAGTTCCTAGAATATCTCCCGAACCAACACCATTTACCCTCTTCAATTCAGATAAGACATTGATATCTGCATAATTGTATAAAAACTTCTGGTCGGTATTTTTATCTGTACTAAAAAGATTTACATACATCAACATACTTGGCACCTCTCGAGTAATTTTTACACCCTCTCTTACAACTAATGGCGGTAATTTATTAACTACCGAAGCTACACGATTTTGAACGTTAATAGCAGCTTGGTTTGGGTCTGTACCCAAATTAAATACAACTTGGATACTCGCTTCACCATCATTCCCTGCATCCGAGGTCATGTATTTCATCCCTGGAACACCATTCAATGCCCTTTCTAAAGGAATAATAACAGACTTGATCATCAGTTCGCCATTAGACCCTGGATAATCTGCTGTAACATTCACCATTGGTGGAGAAATAGAAGGAAACTGAGTAATCGGTAAATTCATCACCGATAAAACCCCTAAAAAAACTATTACCAGCGATATTACTATCGATAAAACGGGTCTTTGAATAAATTTATTAAACATTTTTATAATTTTTTATATGATTAACTTATTCCGCTTTTAGTCTCAAATGCGTGATCACGATAGTAGCATCGACTGATTTGTATTTAATTTTATCGTTTTCTTTTACTTTTTGAACACCTTCGAGTAAAATAATATCATTAACGTTTAAACCACTTTCTATTACATATAAGTCTGGTATTTCTCCTTTGATCTTAATTTCCTGCGAGTGCACGACACTATTTTTATCTACTACAAAAACATATTTTTTGTCTTGTATTTCATAAGTCGCTTTCTGTGGAATTACTAAGGCATTTCTCAGCGGAACAGTCATTAAAACTTTCCCTGTTTCTCCATTTTTAAGTAATTTATCAGGATTAGGAAAACGAGATCTGAAGGCAATATTTCCTGTTTCACTATTAAATTCACTCTCGATTACCTCTACGGCACCTTTGTATTTTAAAGGAACACCATTTGCTAATAGTAGGCTTACCTGGTTTTGAGCACGATTCTTAATATCAGTTTGGTAGTCTAAATATTCTGGCTCAGATACATTAAAATAGGCAAACATTTCACTATTATCAGAAAGACTGGTTAATAACTCTCCTTCATCTATCAGACTTCCTAGCTTTTTAGGAATTCTATCAATGGTACCAGAGAATGGAGCTATAATATTCGTTGCTGATAAATGAAACCTAGCCATTACCATCTCTGCTTTAGCTTGATCTAACCTAGCTCTCGCTACAGCCAATTCATTTTTTGAAACTACATTTTTATCAGATAGTACTTTGGTATTTTGCATTTCTATCTCTGCGGCCTTTACTTCAGCTATTGCTTTTTGATATTCAGCTTCATAAACCGTAGGCAATATTTTGAACAATAACTGGCCCTCTTTTACATACTGACCTTCGTCAACGTAAATTTTTTGGAGAAACCCTTTTTCGAGTGCTCTGATTTCGATGTTTTTTATGGATTTAATTTGAGAAACGTATTCTTTTGTAAATGAAGTGTCAATTGTGATGGGATTAGTAACAGCATAAGTTTCTGCTACTTCTTTCTCTTCTTTTTTTGAGTTACAACTCGTTAAGCTTAGTAGGGCGATTAGCCCAGATAAAATGGCAATTCTCTTCATGATAGTTTATGAATTGAGTACTTGATTGTTTGGATTTAAAAAATTTTATAAGGTAAAAAAAGACATCAGCAGACAAGACGTATTTGGAATACGTCCATTGGAAAAATTAAAATATTTCCTCTTTTAGATCATAGTAATCATGCCTTTATAAACTGATGGAGGCAAAAATCAAATTCTTAAAACTCTTTGAATAATGTAGATTGGTTGTGAATAACCAAAGTACGTTTGGACATTTTTAACACCCTTGACGTCTTCTTTTAAAATAAAGAAACGGGACAACGTTAAATACCACTTAGTAGTTAGAGTATTTTTTAAAGGAAAAAATTTATCTTGTGTATGATCTGTATCATCACTTTCTTCTACTAAGTCTAAATCAGAAGCTTCTATCACTTGATTGTGAAGGCCTGAATTATCTATAAATTTTTGTTGACTTATAGCTGCATTTTGAGAAAGAGAAAACTGAATACAGGAAGAATCGGCACGTTTAACCGAGGTCTGTTCGCCCCCGTAAAGGAAGACAGTACTAAGGAAGATAAAAAATATAACTATTCTCATTTCGAGATCAAATGTAGTTAAAGATTAAAAATGAAAATTAATTTTGTGATTTTGTTAAGGAAGTATCTACGAAATCGTTTTCCCTGCAAAGGGTCCTTACAAAAATGATCACTATGAGTGTAGAATACGATCGTTTACTATTGTTTATAAAAATCCATATATTCTGAGTTAGTATTACTACTTATTATTGTCTATTATATTATTTCGTAAAATGTACTAAATATAAGTCTCTTTTTTTAGTACATGACAAAAATATATT
>NZ_AJXL01000054.1 GCF_000264055.1 Flavobacterium sp. ACAM 123
GATAACACGGATAATAATCGATTTTATAAATTTATAACTATTCAGCCTCCGCAAAACTATAGTAGCATTTAAAGAAAAGAAACACAAATTTCCACAAATTATATTGTGATATTATTTTTTTGTTGAAATTAGAATGAATTTTCATCTTGAATTCGTGTTAATTCGTGTAATTTGTGTCGTTTTTTTTATTAGTCTCAATAGTTACATTAATTTTATCTGTGCTAATCAGGTGAAATCTGTTTAATACACAGGCTAATTATTTTATTAGTACAAGTAACGGACTGTCATATTGCAAAATATAATTTTAAAATAACCATGTCATTCGGAAACAATTAGCCTAGCCCTGATAGCAATGAAAATCCTTTTTCTGGGGTATTTAGTTCATAATTATGAACTAAATACCCCAGAAAAAGATTGTAATGAATAGCAGGAAAAAGCTCCAAAAAAAAACACATAAAAAAAGCCCCACATTGCTGTGGGGCTTTACTATTTAAGAAAGATTAAGAAATTATTTTTTCTCTGTCTTTTCCATTTTAGCTTTCAATGCTGCAAGAACATCTGTGCTGTCTCCTAAAGTAGAAGCAGAAGCATTTGTTGCAGATGCAGATGAAGTTTTCTCAGTAGCAGTTTTCACATTTTTTTCTTCTTCTTCACGGAAGATAGCAGTGTGAGATGCAACTACTCTTTTGAATTCTTTGTTAAATTCGATAACTTTGAAATCAGCAGTTTCGCCTTTTTTCAATTTCTTACCGTCTTCTTTTTCAAGGTGACGAGTAGGAATGAACGCAACGACATCATCGCCGAATTCTACAGTAGCTCCTTTGTCAACGATCTCAGCGATTTCACCTGTGTGGACAGTCCCAACAGCAAATGAACCTTCGTATTGATCCCAAGGATTGGGAGTAGTTTGTTTGTGACCTAAAGATAATTTACGTCCGTCAACATCTAACTCTAATACTACTACATCAAGTTTCTCTCCAACATTTACAAATTCTGATGGATGCTTGATTTTCTTAGTCCAAGATAGGTCAGAGATATAAATCAATCCGTCAATTCCTTCTTCTAATTCTACGAAAATTCCGAAGTTTGTAAAGTTTCTAACGATACCAGAATGCTTAGAACCTACTGGGTATTTAGATGTAATATCTGTCCAAGGATCTTGAGATAATTGCTTGATACCTAATGACATTTTACGGTCATCTCTATCTAATGTTAAGATTTGAGCTTCAACAATATCACCTACTTTTACGAAATCTTGAGCAGAACGTAAATGAGTAGACCAAGACATTTCAGAAACGTGAATCAAACCTTCAACACCTTCAGCAACTTCGATAAATGCACCGTAATCGGCGATTACAACTACTTTACCTTTTACTTTATCTCCAATTGCTAATTTAGCATCTAAAGCATCCCAAGGATGAGCGTTTAATTGTTTCAATCCTAATTGAATTCTTGTTTTCTCGTCATCGAAATCAAGGATTACAACGTTTAATTTTTGATCTAATTCAAGAACTTCACTTGGGTGGTTAATACGACTCCAAGAAAGGTCAGTAATGTGAATTAATCCATCAACTCCACCTAAGTCAATAAAGACACCATAAGAGGTAATGTTTTTCACAACACCTTCTAATACTTGTCCTTTTTGTAATTGACCGATGATTTCTTTTTTCTGTACTTCAATATCCGCTTCAATAAGCGCTTTGTGTGATACAACAACGTTTTTAAATTCGTGGTTGATTTTTACCACTTTGAATTCCATTGTTTTGTTTACATATACATCATAATCTCTAATTGGCTTAACATCAATTTGAGATCCTGGTAAGAAAGCTTCAATTCCGAAAACATCAACGATCATACCACCTTTAGTTCTGCATTTTACAAAACCATTAACGATTTCTCCTGTTTCGTTTGCAGAAATAACTCTATCCCATGACTTGATAGTACGTGCTTTTCTGTGAGATAATACTAACTGACCTGTTTTATCCTCACGGATGTCAATTAATACTTCTACAGTATCACCAACTTTTAATGCTGGGTTGTAACGGAATTCGTTTAGTGAAATAACACCTTCCGATTTCGCGTTGATATCAACGATAACGTCTCTATCTGTAATTCTAACAACTGTTCCATCAACTACTTCTTCTTGATCAGTAGAAATAAATGTTTTTGTAACTAGTTCTTCAAACTCTTTTAAGTTTTCTTGATTAACTGGATCAATACCTTCTTCAAAGTTGTGCCAGTTAAAATTTGCTAAAAACTCTTCTTGTGATTGTACTTGTTCAGACATGCTGATAAAAATTTGTATTCTGTGTTCTCTCGAGTTTCTTTATGTGACAGAAAACAACAGAAGTTGTTTGTATAATTAATTGATACCCAAATGAAACTCCTACTCACCATAGGGTTTGCAAAATTAATGCTTTTTTACTTAACTACAAAATAAATAACAAGCTGATGACTAATTAAAAGACGACGTACACTTATTTAACATTAAATTAATATAAGTAGTTGTTTTTCAGAAGCATAAACAAAGTGATTTTTAGTCAAGTTCTCTCCTGCTCTCGCCTTTATCTCTTCATTTTATTACGAGGATATCGGCTTCATCAGGGCTATAGAATACTACTAGTGTTACTAATGAAAAATCCCATTGGCACCAGGCTAATCGGATACTATCATTTATAACTATTTAATTAATGATTACTCACGGCAGCAGCAACAACCTCCGGATTGTGTTTGTGCTTAAACAAGACAGCAAAAGCGATGGCGATAATCAAAGCATAAACCGCGAAGGCCAACCAAATTGTATGCCAGTCCTTCATGAAAATTTCTTTAGTCAGTAGCCCGTCAGTAGAAATTAAACTACCTTGGTTTTTGATGAAATTCAACATTTTAGGGTTCGTTGCTTCTGTTTCAAGAAAACTAGCCAAATCATTCGCACTATTAAATGACTTTGTAAAATATTTATCAATAGCCCATCCTGAAGTAAAACTTCCTAAAACTGCTCCAAATCCATTGGTCATCATCATGAATAACCCTTGTGCTGACGAACGGTTTTTTGGTTCTGTATTGGTTTCAACAAACAAAGATCCTGAGATATTAAAGAAGTCAAATGCCATTCCATAAACCACACAAGACATGATGATCATCCATAAACCATCTGTTGGGTTTCCATAGGCAAATAATCCAAAACGCAATACCCATGCTAACATACTAATCAACATAACTTGCTTAATACCAAAACGTCTTAGAAAAAAAGGAATCGCAAGAATAAATAAGGTCTCTGAAATTTGAGAAATTGACATTATAATGGTTGAATATTCAACCACAAAGGAATCGGCATATTTTGGAAAATATTTAAATTCATCCAAGAAAACATCTCCGTACGCATTAGTCAATTGCAGCGCACCTCCTAAAAACATAGAGAAAATAAAAAATAAAGCCATTTTATAATCTGCAAAGAACTTAAAGGATTCTAATCCTAATGTTTCCATTAGTGAAGCATTTTCTTTAGACAATCTTTCTGGCTTACATTTTGGTAAGGTAAACGCATACAGACCAAGAAGAAGCGCAGATAAACCCGCGATATAAAATTGATACGCCGTCGCTTTATTCCCCGTTAAGTTAGTAATCCACATTGCCGCTATAAAACCTATTGTTCCCCAAACCCTTATCGGTGGAAAGTCTTTAATTAAATCTTTATTATTTAATTTTAGCGCGGTAAAAGAAATCGAGTTACTTAAAGCAATTGTTGGCATATAAAAACACATTGCCAAAAGCATTACATAAATAAATGTTTCAGGTGTTGCAACTTGCGGGATGAAAAATAAAACCACTCCATATAAAATATGTAACGCTCCATATAGTTTTTCAGCATTGATCCATCGATCAGCAATGATCCCAGTTAATGTTGGCATAAATAAAGAAGCAATTCCCATAGTTCCAAAAACAAGGCCAAACTGCGTTCCGTCCCACTGCATCGTCCCAAACCAGTAATTTGCAATTGTAATCAGCCAAGCCCCCCAAACAAAGAATTGAAGAAAACTCATTACCGTCAATCTATTTTTAATTCCCATAAAATGAATTCTTATATTTTAAATAACAAAAGCAGTAAAACTAGTATTAAAAATGATAAATACAAAAAATTATTCTGTTTTAGTAACTTCATTTACCAACCCCAATACAATCTCAAATTGTTCTTCGCGGGTAAGATGCGAATTGTCAATCTCGATTGCGTCTTCTGCAAGTACCAATGGTGAGTTATCTCTATGGGTATCAATATAATCTCGCTCTTCCACGTTTTTAAGCACCTCTTCAAAAGTAACTGCATTCCCTTTTGCCAGCAATTCATCGTAACGTCTTTTTGCTCTAGTAGTTCCGTTCGCAGTCATGAATATCTTAAGTTCAGCATCTGGGAAAACAACGGTTCCTATATCTCTACCGTCCATGACAATTCCTTTATCTTTTCCCATTGCCTTTTGTTGTTCCACTAATTTTGCTCGTACTTCTGTAATCGTAGCCACTTTACTTACAAAACTAGACACTTCGATATTTCTGATGTCCTTTTCTACATTGGTATCATTCAAATACATTTCGGCAAAGCCCATTTCAGGATTGTATCGGAATTGAAGCCGGATGGTTGGTAAGCTATTTACTAAAGCCTCTTTGTCAAAATATTCATTTCCAATACACCCATTTTGCATAGCAAATAACGCTACAGCACGATACATGGCTCCGGTATCGACATAAACGTAACCTAAATTATTGGCTAGTTGTTTCGCTAAGGTACTTTTCCCTGTGGATGAAAATCCATCAATTGCAATTGTAATTTTTTTGTTCAAAATAGTATTATTGAAAGTTAATTGTTAAACCAAATAGACTTGTATTTCCTGCCAAAGTATATCTTGAGTAGGAGTAATTAAATTTTAATTTATTGAATTTTAATCCAAAGCCAAGTGAAACCCCGGAGAAATTGCGCTGTTCCAGAATACGTAATTCTTCTGCTCTTCTAAAATTATATCCCAATCTCAGATTAAAGGATTTTTGAGGAAAAAGTTCTACTCCAAAAATAACATGGCGCAAAGCATTATTGACAAATGATATTTTTTCCTCCGCAGAAGTCCCATCAAGCGACATTTCCCCTCTTACTGGATTTGAAAAAGCAATATTCCATTGTTGCAAATTCTCTAATGTCAGATGCCATCGAAGGGGAACATGCTCTAATTCTTGGGAAACACCAAGGATTACTTCTAATGGTAATTTTTCCCGAACCTCAGAGTAAGTCCTAAATTGCGTCCCTATATTCCTTATTACCAAGCCCCAATTAACGTCATTTCTTTCGTCAATAAAAATAGCGCCAATATCAATTGCTCCTCCTAATGAATTGTAACTTTCGAGTGTTGAAGAAATTAATTTTGCATTTGCTCCAATGTGAATAGTCGTGTATGGGATAGTATATGCGTAACCAGCAGAAAGTGCGATTTCACTTCCCGTGAATGAAGTGGTAGCCTGCCCTGATTCATCATACCCTTCAAAACTACCGTAATTCACATAATTCACTCCGGCCTGAAAGGTTTGCAAATGACGATCATAAGTGTAAGCATAAGAAGCTGTACCGTAGGTCACTTCTCCAAAATAACTACCGTAATTTAATGCCAAATGATTATCCATTTCAACATTTATAGTTGCGGGGTTAAAATTAACCTGATTCACGTCATCATCATAAATAGTAATGGTTTTACCGCCAAGCGCAGCTTGTCTTGGAGAGGTTACTAAATTTAAAAACTGATAGGTATACTTGCCTCCTATTTGACTGTATGTTACAGTACAAACAAGAAAAAACGAGTATAATAAAAGTTTTTTGAACATACTGTGGATCTATATTTAACAAAATAAAACGCAATTGCGAAGATAAAATTATAATGGTAATAAACACCCCTTTTGTATCTTCAAATTCCAAGCAAATAAAATTCCAAAATCATCGCTTAATTACATTAGGCGTTGATTTTGGAATTAATTATTTTGTTGAAACTATTTTACTTACAACACTTTGGCATTTTTAACCTTTTGATCTGTAATGGCGATTTTCAAAACATCACCCATTTCCTTGACATAATGAAAAGTAAGACCTTGAATATATTCTGGTTTAATTTCATCAATATCACTTTTGTTTTCGTGACAAAGAATGATCTCTTTAATATTGGCACGCTTAGCCGCCAAGATTTTCTCCTTGATTCCTCCTACAGGCAATACTTTTCCTCTCAAGGTAATCTCCCCTGTCATTGCCATATTTTTCTTCACTCTTTTTTGCGTAAAGACAGAAACTAAAGAGGTCAACATCGCTATACCTGCGCTTGGTCCATCCTTAGGTGTTGCCCCTTCCGGTACATGTAAATGGATGTTATAATTAGATATAATTTCAGGATTTAAACCCATCAGTTTCGCATTGGCTTTAATATATTCTAAAGCAATTGTTGCTGACTCTTTCATTACTGTACCTAAATTTCCAGTAATTGTCATCGATCCTTTCCCCGGTGAAATCAAAGACTCAATAAAAAGAATATCACCACCTACACTTGTCCAAGCTAATCCAGTCACTACTCCAGCAACGTCATTGCTTTCATATTTGTCTCTTTCTAATCTTGGAACTCCAAGTACTCTTATTACGTCCTCTTCGGTTACTTTCTTATTGTACTCCTCTTCCATGGCAACTGACTTTGCTGCATTTCGAATCACTTGCGCGATTTTTGCTTCTAATCCACGAACGCCTGACTCACGGGTATATCCTTCCACAATTTTTTCCAATTGCTTTTTCCCGAAGGTCAAATCTTTAGAAGTTAAGCCATGTTCTTTTAATTGCCTTGGAAGCAAATGCTGACGTGCTATTTCCACTTTCTCTTCAATAGTATATCCAGACATCTTTATGATCTCCATACGGTCTCTTAGTGCCGGTTGAATAGATGACATCGTATTTGATGTGGCAATAAACATTACTTTTGATAAGTCATATCCCATTTCTAAGAAATTGTCATAAAAAGAATTGTTTTGCTCGGGATCCAATACTTCTAGCAAAGCAGATGAAGGATCACCTTGACTACTAATGGATAATTTATCAATCTCATCTAAAACAAATACAGGATTTGATGTACCCGCTTTCTTCAAACTCTGAAGAATTCTTCCCGGCATCGCACCTATATAGGTTTTTCTATGCCCTCTAATTTCAGATTCATCACGCAAACCTCCAAGAGAAATACGCACATATTCTCTACCCAAAGCCTCTGCAACTGATCTACCAATTGAGGTTTTACCCACACCTGGAGGTCCTGTCAAACAGATAATTGGTGATTTCATGTCATTACGCAATTTTAAAACTGCCAAATGCTCTATCATTCTTTTCTTTACCTCTTCTAAACCAAAATGATCTCTATCCAAGATTTTTTCAGCACGTTTTAAATCAAAATTATCTTTTGAATAGACGTTCCAAGGTAACTCTAAAAACAAATCCAAATAGTTTCTTTGAATCCCAAAATCAGGAGCCTGCGGATTCATGCGGCGCATCTTCGATAATTCTTTTTCGAAATGCTTTTTGGTTTTTTCATCCCATTTTTTATCCTTCGCTTTGGCTAACATTTCATCGATCTCTTCTTCTTGCGTATTACCACCCAGTTCTTCCTGGATCGTTTTCATTTGTTGATGAAGAAAATATTCTCTTTGTTGTTGATCTAAATCAAAACGAACTTTCGACTGGATATCGTTTTTTAACTCGAGTTTTTGCAACTCAATATTCATATAACGAAGTGTTTCCAATGCTCTTTCTTTCAAATCATTAATCGCTAATAAATCTTGCTTTTCTTTAACAGATAAGTTCATGTTTGAAGTGACAAAATTGATCAGGAAAGATTGACTTTCAATATTCTTAATAGCAAATGTTGCTTCAGTAGGAATGTTTGGACTTTCTTTTATAATCTGGATTGCTAATTCTTTTATGGATTCAAGAATAGCTAAAAACTCTGTATCTGCTTGTTCGGGTCTATGCTCAGGAAAATCTTTAATACTGGCAGTCAGATACGGATCTTCAGAAGTAACCGTGTCAATTTCAAAACGTTTTTTCCCTTGAAGAATTACAGTAGTATTTCCATCAGGCATTTTTAAAACGCGCAAAATTCTGGCTACGGTACCAATAGTATGAATATCGTCTTTAGTAGGGTCTGCATCCGACTCATTTTTTTGAGCCACGACACCTATTATTTTTCCTGCCGCATTTGCGTCATTAATCAACTTAATGGATTTATCACGACCGGCAGTAATGGGAATTACAACACCGGGAAATAAAACCATGTTACGTAATGGTAAAATAGGTAACGAATCAGGTAATTCTTCATTAATCATTTCTTCCTCGTCTTCTGGAGTCAATAATGGTATTAATTCAGCTTCTGAGTCATATTCTTGTAGTGACAGATTGTCAATAGTATGTATTTTATGATTCGACATATTGTTTTTGAGTCTTTTTGTCATTAAAAATTTTCGTGTTGCTAATAAATATATGCTATCAGCAGTTTAAATTGGATTAAAACCAACATTAAACCTCCATATTTATTACTTATATTAAAAATGCAATCTCTATGCCATTTTACAAAATAATCAAGGTATTACCAGTGATTTCTGTCAGTTAAGTAGTATTTAATTCTAAAAATAGAGGCGTTCAACACCTCTTAGGTAATATTTATTTCAGTATCAATTAAATGACTTCTTCTACTTCAGTCTTTTTCATAAAACTAAGGACTACAAAGCTCATTAAAAAGAAAATAGCCAGAATGAAAAATGAATTTCTCATTGAATTCGTTATTGCGGCGACAAATCCAAAAACAAATGTCCCAGCTACTATCGCAATTTTTTCTGTTACATCAAAAAAGCTAAAATATGTAGCATGCTCTTTGGTGTCTGGCAATAATTTTGAGTAAGTAGAGCGAGATAAGGACTGAATTGCCCCCAAAACCATTCCTATCGTGCCTCCAAGGGCATAAAATTGGATGTCAATGAACTTACTTTTAGCATCTAGTAAATAAGCTGCAACACAAATAAAACCCCAAATTACTATTGTAATTTTCAACGTATTGATGTTACCAATTTTCTCTGATAGTCGCGAAAATAAATAAGCTCCAAGAATAGCTACTACATTTATCAATAAAATGATAATTATTAATTTACTGGTATCAATACCTAATTCCTTTTTTCCAAAAAGTCCCGCTAATAATATTACAGTTTGAACTCCTATGCTATAAAGAAAAAAAGCAATAAGAAATTGTTTTAAACCTTTCAAATCTTTTAAGTTATTTAAAACAACTTTAAGCTCTCTAAATCCTTTGAAAATATAGTCCTTTTCCGGTTTCTTATGAAAAACATTATTGGGAAGATGATAAAAAGTAATTTGTGCAAAACCAATCCACCAAATACCAACCGATAAAAAAGAAATACGCGCGGGCAAAGAAGCATCTGATATTCCGTACCATTCCGGCATCATGACCATGGTTAAATTAAAAGCCAGTAAAAGGAGAGACCCCGCGTAGCCAAACATAAAACCCTTGGCGCTTACCCTGTCGTGCTGTTCAGGAAAAGCAATTTCCGGCAAATACGAATTATAAAAAACAATACTTCCCCAAAAACCTATACTTGCTAAAATGGTACCTAAAACTCCAATCCACAAGGTATCTTGCCCCTTAAAAAAGAACAAGCTCATTACGGAAAAAGACCCCAGATAACAAAAGAACTGCATGAATCGTTTCTTATTTCCAGTATAATCAGCTATTCCCGACAGAATGGGTGACATCAAAGCTACTATCAAAAAAGAAAACGATAAAGAGTATGATAATAAAGACGAATTATTAAAGTCACGTCCAAGAAATTGTACCATTCCATTATTGCCGCTGGTTACCGCTTCATAGTAAATGGGAAAAACGGCAGTAGCAATAACTAAACTGTAGACGGAGTTGGCCCAATCATAAAAAGCCCATGCATTGATTAGCTTTTTATCCCCTTTTTGTAATACCATTATCTAATTATTTTTATACGAATTTATCTATTTTTTATAGCAAACATATAAAATATCGGGAATATTCACAACTTGATCTTTTGCTAATGCCAAAAAGCCAATTCAACTGAATTGGCTTTTTTATTTAACGTAAATATAAATTATTATTTATAGATCATTCCAAATTTTGCAGCAGTCGCTTTAGCCTCCGGAATCATTGCTTTTAAATTTGCTATTCTTGTAGCATCCGATGGATGCGTACTGAGAAACTCTGGCGGAGCTTGGCCGTTAGAATTTGCAGCCATTCTAGTCCAAAAAGCAATTGCTTCTTCTGGATTATATCCTGCTATTGCCATCAAGACCAATCCTATTTTGTCAGCTTCTGTTTCATGATTTCTACTAAAAGGAAGCATTCCACCATACTGTGTTGTCACGCCATAAGCTTGTTGCCATATTTGCTGATTTTCAGCACTTTTATTACCAGTTGCTACAGCAACTCCAACAGCACCTAACTGTTGCAGTTGTCCTACACTCATTCGCTGTGCTCCATGATTTGCTAACGCATGAGAAACTTCATGACCCATTACAGTAGCTAAACCAGCATCATCTCGAGTGATAGGTAAAATTCCAGAATAAACTACAATCTTTCCTCCTGGCATACACCAAGCGTTTACATCTTTACTATCGACTAGCTTATATTCCCATTGATAGCCATCTAAATACTGCTTTTGCCCTAAATAATTCAAGTATTTTTCGGCTGCCAATTTTATTTTTATTCCCACAGATTCTACTCTTCTTGCGTCAGTAGTTCCCGTAATTACTTTATTTTCTTTTAAAAAAGTTCCGTACTCTGCGAAAGAGGTTGGAAAAAGTTCGCTATTTGAAACAAGATTTAATGTTTTCTTACCCGTTAAAGGATTTACTGCACAAGAGACTAGTAATCCCACAGAGAAGATGCCTACTAATATTGAATGTTTTTTCATGATTCTGTTTTTATATTAACAAAAATACGATAATAGTCTAAGTTTAAATTATAAAATTAAAATACAAATGTTTCAACATTTTTGTTTTTTTATTCTCCTATGATATGTAAAACATTAAATTCCTTCGCCACAATAAGATAGTTATCTTCTTCAAACTTGGCACTGTCAAATAGAATTTCCTCATTGTCAATTTCTATACTTTTAACCTTAAAAGGAAATCCAATCAGATTTATCTTATACTTACTATAATTAGTATCGTATTTACCTTCTTTATGTAATTGGACATTAAGTTCTTTTTCTTTTCCTTTTACTTGAAAAGTTAAGAAACTAAACCTCCCTTTTTTATAATCATAGCCGTCTTGTGCATCTTCATAAACTACAGACTTCTCTTTTCCTTCTTTATAATACAAATCTAAGGTCAATTCATCAAACTCTAATTCGCCCACATATTGCTGAACGGGATATTTCGGAATAATAGCACCCGCTTTTACAAACACTGGAATTTCGTCGTATTTAGTGTCAACCCAAATTTCCTTCCCTCCAGTTACAAAATCATTGGTCCAGTAATTATACCATTGTCCACGAGGAACATACATTCTTCTACCTATAGCATTAGCTTCCAAAATAGGGCATACTAAAATTTGGTTTCCAAAAATAAACTCGTCATTTCTATAATGTGTTTGTATATCATTTTGATCATAGTATACTAATGGTTTAAGCATAGGGAT
Organism: Flavobacterium sp. ACAM 123; assembly: GCF_000264055.1. Lineage (GTDB taxonomy): Bacteria > Bacteroidota > Bacteroidia > Flavobacteriales > Flavobacteriaceae > Flavobacterium. The sequence continues at coordinate 11,733 of NZ_AJXL01000054.1, forward strand.
TCCCTCTTCGATATATTGCCAAAACATAGTATATAAGTACGGTAATAGCTGGTAACGAAGGTTGACAAACTTTCTGGTAATATCAATAACTTCTTTATCGAATGCCCACGGCTCTTGATTACCATGATCCCCCGAAGAGTGTGTTCTACAAAATGGATGAAAAACACCCAATTGAATCCAGCGCGCGTACAACTCCCCCGAAGGTTGTTCTGCAAATCCACCGATATCCGAACCGGTAAAGCCCATTCCGGAAATGGACATCCTTTGCACTTGTATGTTTGCAATCCATAAATGCTCCCAAGTGGCGACATTATCGCCTGTCCATGAAGAACTATACCGCTGTGCTCCTGCATAAGCAGATCGCGTTATGATAAAAGGTCTTTTTGGATAAGCAAATCTTTTTACTCCATGATATGTTGCTCTCGCCATCTGTGTACCATAAATATTATGTGCTTTTCTATGACTACAAGGGTTTCCGTCATAATCATGACGAACATCCATCGGGAACGTTTTATTTGGAACCTCCATTACTGCAGGCTCATTCATATCATTCCAAACTCCTTTTACACCGATATCAGATATTAATTCTTTAAATAAGCCTGCCCACCATTCTCTGACTTCGGGATTAGTGTAGTCCGGGAAATTGCATTCTCCTGGCCAAACTTTTCCCTTCATATAAGGACCGTCAGCACGTTTACAGAAATAATCTTTTTCTAAAGCCTCTTTATAGACTGAGTATTCCTTATCGATCTTAATTCCTGGATCAATGATCACAACCGTTTTAAAACCATCTTCTGCTAATTCTGCGACCATTCTTTTTGGGTCAGGAAAATATTCCTTGTTCCAGGTAAAACATCGAAACCCTTCCATATAATCAATGTCCAAATAAATGGCATCGCATGGTATTTTTAATTCTCTAAATTTTGCTGTAATTTCTTTTACGTTGCTCTCTGGATAATAACTCCATTTACATTGGTGATACCCTAAAGCCCATAGTGGTGGTAATTCTGGTTTACCGGTCAAATCAGTATAGCTAGTGACCACATCCTCCATTTTAGGTCCATAGATGAAATAATAATTCATCTCCCCTCCTTCTGACCAGAAACTGGTTACATTCCTTCTTTCGTGACAAAAATCAAAGAAAGTTCTAAATGTATTATCAAAGAAAATACCGTACGCTTGCTTATTTTGTAACCCAATATAAAAGGGAACTACTTTGTATAAAGGTTCTTGATCTTTCTGAAACGCATATTGATCAGTGGCAAAATTTTCTAATCTTTTCCCTTTTAAATTCATTTGGGTCGCTTTATCACCAAGGCCGTAAAAACATTCTCCATCTTTAGAAGCCTTACTCATTTTAACGATATTCCCGCCGTACTCATAACTTTCTTCCCAATGGAAACCCAATTCATCTTCAAGTAAAACATTTCCGTTTAAATCAAAAATAGATACTCTCATATCGATCTTTTGAATAACACATTTTACTTTGCTGGTTTGTATTTGATAATACTCCGCTTCTTCAGTAACCGCAAGAAAATTGTATCCATGCGAATGACTTTTATCAATAGCATAGGAAAAGTCATTACTGAAATATCCTTTTGTGGTGTATCGAAAACGTATTAAACTGTCTCTTAATACTGTAACTTTTAAAACTACACTGTTGTCCGTATTAAAATATACTGAATCAACATCATGTTCAAAAGAAACGATTTTTGATGGATATAAATCGCCTTTGAATTCTAATTCTGTATTTGTAATCATCTTATATCTTATTAATATTAAGCCGTTTATTTGTGCCCAAACATACAAAAAAACTATATTCGCTTACCTAAAAAATAATTTTATTCACGCAATCGTTATAACAGTGTTAATAAAAGAAACAAACAGTAGAAACTCACGAAATCAATACTGTTTGTACCATTGGAAATAAAGCAATAAAAACACTGCCTTTATCGATTTAAAATTTTACATTACCTTAAAGACTGTTACGGCCAAGGGAGGTAATGTTAGTTCTATTGAATAGTCCCGTCCGTCATACGGTGCCGCTTCGATGGGCATTTTAACGGGATTCTTTATTCCACTACCACCATAAATTTTTGCATCACTATTAAAAATGACTTTAAGCTTCCCTTTTCTTGGAATACCTATCCGATAATTTTCACGAATTACCTCGGTAAAATTACAAACAACAATTACATCGTCTTTTACCTTGACTCCTTTACGGATAAAAGATATCACTGCATTTTGATGGTCTGAATAATTAATCCATTCGAATCCATCAGGGCTAAATTGCTTTTCATATAATGCCGGCTCCGTTTTATACAAACCATTTAGATCTGTAATCAACTTTTTTATCCCTTCATGATACGGATACTGATTTAAATGCCAATCAAGACTACCTTCAAAATTCCATTCGGCACTTTGACCAAATTCACATCCCATAAACAGTAATTTTGTTCCAGGATGTGTAAACATATAACCATATAGCAGTCGTAAATTTGCGAATTTTTGCCATTCATCACCAGGCATTCTGCCAAGGATCGATTTTTTACCATACACCACTTCATCATGTGAAAGCGGTAACATGAAATTTTCTGAAAAAACATAGGTTGAGGAAAAAGTCAAATCATTTTGATGGTACTTTCTGTACACGGTATCTTTTTGAAAATATTCTAAAGTATCGTGCATCCAGCCCATCATCCATTTCATCCCAAACCCTAAGCCACCAATAGAGGTTGGTCGCGACACCATAGGAAATGAGGTACTTTCTTCAGCAATTGTTTGGACCCCTTCAAAATTAGAGTATACCGCTTCGTTGAATTCTTTTAAAAAACTTATAGTATCCAGATTTTCTCTTCCACCATAAATATTAGGCTCCCATTCTCCTTCTTCTCTTGAATAATCTAAATACAACATTGAAGCTACTGCATCTACACGAAGAGCGTCTGCATGGTAATGTTGCAACCAAAACAGTGCATTACTGATTAAAAAGGAACGCACTTCATTTCGACCATAATTAAAGACTAAACTTTTCCAGTCTGGATGATATCCTTTTTTACGATCCGGATGTTCAAAAAGATTGGAGCCGTCAAAGAACCCTAAACCATGGGCGTCATCAGGGAAATGAGAAGGAACCCAGTCCAGAATTACTCCGATTCCGGCCTGATGCAATCGATCTACCAGAACCATAAATTCCTGTGGCTGCCCAAAACGGGACGTCGGTGCAAAATAACCCACGAGCTGATAACCCCATGAAGGATCATATGGATACTCCATGATGGGCATAAACTCAACATGCGTAAATCCGGTTTCTTTTACATAAGCAACTAGATCTTCGGCAAATTCAAGATAAGTCAGAAATCGATTATCTTCTTCATGGCGTTTCCAGGACCCCAAATGAACTTCATACACGGAGTACGGTTTGTCCAGCGCATTATGATCCTGACGATTCTCCATCCATTTGTTATCGTCCCATTTGTAATCGAGATCCCAAACTACAGATGCGGTATGCGGTGGCTGTTCACAATAGAAAGCAAAAGGATCTGCTTTTTCAGTGACAATTCCGCCATTATTAGATTCTATCTTATATTTATAGGTGGTCCCTTTTTCAATATTTGGAATAAACCCTTCCCAGATGCCAGAAGAATCCCATCTTACCTGAAGCAGATGTTCCCCTTGCGTCCAAAAATTAAAATCTCCTACAACAGATACAGAATGGGCAGTGGGAGCCCAAACAGCAAAATAAACGCCTTTTACACCATCTAATTCAATCAGATGCGCTCCAAGTTTATCATATAGTCTGTAATGTTTTCCAGCTTTAAATAAGTCGATGTCAAAATCAGTAAGAAGAGAATGCGTGATAACTTTACTCATATAGTGCTTGTATGATTCTAAATAAATAGAATATTGATGTTAAAAAAAGTATTAATCGCTTAATTAATTACATAATTATCTGGTAAGACAGCGCCTTTTTTTATCACAACAATCCCATCCTTTATTGCATATAAATTATGTGAAACATCTTCTAAATGCTCGCCTCCATTGACATAGACATCGTTACCGATTCTACAATTTTTATCAACTATAGCGTGACTGATAAAACATCTTTCTCCAATACCAATCAATAGTTTATTGTTTTTAATGTCCGCATTCATATCATCAATACTCTGATAAAAATCATTACCCATGACGTAACAGTTTTGAATGACCGTCCCTTCTCCTATTCTTGATCGAATGCCTATAACAGATTGTTTAATTTCCTTTGCATTCAGTATACAACCTTCAGAAATTAACGATTTCTCAATCATTGTATTTTTAAATTTAGAAGGAGGTAATAAACGAGGTCTCGTGTAAATTTTATTATCGTAATCAAATAAATTAAATTTAGGCACATCATCCGTCAAGCCGATATTAGCCTCAAAAAAAGAATCAATATTACCAATATCAGTCCAATATCCCTCGTATTGGTAGCTTAGTATCTTTTTATTTCCAACTGCTTGCGGGATAATTTCTTTCCCAAAATCCTTAGTGTCAGGGTTAGCCATTAATTCGATTAAAAGCTCGCGATTGAATATGTAAATACCCATTGAAGCTAAATAATCCTTTCCTTCACTCTTCATTTGGTCACTTACATCTGACTTCCATTCCGGTAAAAGTTCCTTAGCTGGTTTTTCAATAAAAGATTCTATACAGCTCTTGTCATTTGTTTTTAAAATTCCAAATTCGGGAGCATCCTTAGCGTTGACCGGTAAAGTGGCAATTGTTATATCTGCTTCATGTTTGATATGTTCTTCAATCATTTCGTTGAAGTCCATTTGATATAATTGATCTCCGGAAAGTATTAAAGCATAATCAAAATCATGATTCAAAAAGTGAGGCATACATTGTCGCACTGCATCAGATGTCCCTTGAAACCACGTTGGATTATCGGGAGTTTGTTCTGCAGCCAAGATATCAACAAAAGCATGGCTAAAAACACTGAAGTTATAGGTGTTTTTTATATGAGCATTTAAAGAAGCTGAATTAAACTGTGTCAATACAAACATTCTATAAATATCTGAGTTCATACAGTTTGAAATAGGAATATCCACTAATCTATATTTTCCTCCTATTGGAACTGCAGGCTTAGACCTAGATTCAGTCAGTGGATATAGTCTTGATCCTTGACCTCCTCCTAAAATAATTGCAACAACATTTTTCTTCTTAGCTTTCATATTTTGTTAATTATTAAATTATACACCTCTATATATTCCTGACATGCTTTTTCCCAAGAATGGTCTGTTTTCATTCCTGTATTGCGAATCATATTTAAATGTTCTTTATTTTTATACAGATTAATTGCCCTTTGGATGGAGTAACAGATGTCTCCAACGGAAGATTGATCATGACTGATCCCGTTGCCGTTGTCTCCAAAATCATTTACCGTATCTTTTAAGCCTCCTGTCTTTTTTACAATAGGAATTGTACCATAGCGTAGCGAGTACATTTGGTTCAGTCCACAAGGTTCGACCCTTGATGGCATCAATAGAAAATCAGCTCCTGCATAAATTAGATGAGCCAACTCTTCGTTATATCCAATAAACGTGTTGTAATTTCCCTTATAATCCACCAATAAACTGTTTAATTGGTCTTCTATCTCTCGATTTCCGGAGCCTAAAATCAGAATGTTAATTTCTTTATAATTTTCGGACAACGCTAAAGCCGATGCCTGTGGTAATAAATCGCCTCCTTTTTCTTCTAATAAGCGCCCAATAAAACTAAACAGTGGCTTTTCAGGGTCTAGATTAAATAAAGTACATAATATCTTTTTATTCTGTTGTTTGCCTTTCTCAAAGTTTTCAACGGAATAATTTTTTTCTAACATTTTATCCGTGGACGGATCCCAGACTTCCGTATCGATTCCGTTTAATATACCCTTTGATTTATAGCGTACCGTATTAAACAGCGATTCTAATCCATTCGCTGAATGATTAATTTCATTCAAATAATTTGGGGAAACGGTCGTCACTGCCCAAGCGCACTTTATTCCTACAGCCAATGAATTAATGCATTGATCCCATTCTAAAACATTCACATGGGCTAAATCAAATTCCGGCAAATAATGTAGTTTATCAAATCCAAATTGTCCTTGATATAATCCATTATGAATGGTAATCATGGACGGTATATTTTGTAATTTGTTGTATTTAGCACAATACAACATCATAAATGGAATCAAACCTGTATGATGGTCGTGGCAATTGATAACGTCCGGCATTTCATCCCGGCCAGTTATCCAATCTAAAGTTGCTATTTGAAAAGATAAAAATCGCTCAATATCATCTTTGTATCCGTATACTTCTTTTCTATCAAATAATTCGGGAATTTCAATAAGGTATAACTCAAATCCTAATTTATCCGTTGTTTCCTTGAGTACATTAAATGAAAAATCGAATTTCCCCAATTTTACAAACCCCCAATGAACACATTCAAATTTATTTTCCTTTTTAAATTTGGTGTCATAACAAGGGATCACAACTCTTGCCAGATGACCGGCTTTATTCTGGTATTTTGGTAATGCGCCAACAACATCTGCTAAACCACCCACTTTTGCTACGGGATAACACTCTGCGCTAATATGAAATATTTCCATTTATTAAATTTTGTTTCTCTTCAAATTATCTATCGGCATTGAAAAATCCTTTTTTTATTAGGACCATTCTTTCTTTAATGTAAATGCTTCAGTTGACATTAAAACTTTATTAAATATACTACTTTTATGCTTTCCTAAATTTAGTGAAAATTATATCAAATAAAAGGAGTCCCCAAAATTTATCAATATGACAAAAAAAACTTCCATTCATACACAATCATTGAAAATTCCTAAGCCTATTCTACTTACCAGTAAATTTATCTCTTTTATTTCGTCTAAACTCACCATATTGTTTGCCGCAAAATTGTTTACAACACCCATAAAACACACCATTCCTAAAAGGGAATTTGAAATGGAACAAATAAGTGACCAAAAAACACTACATATTCCTGCTATAAACAAAACGGTAGTTGTTTATCAATATGGCCAAAGTGACAAGAAAGTTTTGCTAGTTCATGGTTGGTCAGGACGAGGCACGCAATTAGTAAAAATAGCAGATGCATTAGTAAAATCAGGTTATTCTACCATTAGTTTTGATGCTCCCGCACATGGTAAATCACCTGGTAATCAAAGTATCATGACTGATTTTATCGCTGCTATTATGGAAATCGAAAAACAGTACGGTCCTTTTGAGTCGGCTGTCGGCCATTCTCTGGGAGGAATGTCAATCTTAAATGCAATAAAAAAAGGACTAAAATTAAATACTGCCGTAATTATAGGAAGTGGGGATATTGTTCAAGATATTATTGAAGATTTTATTGCTAAATTGCAACTAAAGCCAAGTTTTGCCACTGGTTTAAGACTTCATTTCGAAAAAAAGTATGGCGAAAAAATGAATGATTACTCTGCTTATCAAGCAGCTAAAGAAATTACTATACCTGTTTTGGTGATTCATGATAAAGATGATCCTGAAGTTCCTGTAAAAGCAGGCCAACACATTTACGATCATTTAAAAAATGGCGAACTCCTATTAACAGAAGGTTTGGGGCACCGAAAAATTTTAGGTGATTCCGAGGTCGTTAAAAGAACGGTTCAATTCGTGACCGCTAAATAATTATTAATCCAATAAAAATTCTACACAATGAAATATCCGTTAGAAAAATCCGAAGGTCAATGGAAAGAAGACCTTGGAGAAGAAAAATACCGCGTCTTGCGTGAAAAAGGAACAGAACGGCCACACACCGGAACTTATAATTTACATTATGAACAAGGCACTTATTGTTGTGGCGCCTGTTCAGAACCATTATTTGAAAGCACTTCAAAGTTTGACGCACACTGCGGTTGGCCTTCGTTTGATGACTCAATACCCGAAAAAGTAAAATATGTCTTAGATAAAACGCATGGAATGATACGTACCGAAATAGTTTGTGCTAATTGCGGCAGTCATTTAGGACATTTGTTCAATGATGGACCAACTGCTACTGGTCAACGCTATTGCGTGAACTCAATATCAATCGATTTCAAATAATAACAAATAGATTAATTGGATATTCAAATGACTTCATGCAAATTAGAAGCTGTTCTGAAAAAATATAAAGGAAGGAAACATCCGTTAAACAATAACAATTAATAATAGCTTTTAGTGATGGTTATTTTTTAGAACAAGATTATGATGACAATGTTCATAAAATAGTACCATCTCGCTTCGAAATATATCCAAATATAGAAAGTCTTGCCGTTTCGAAAATAGATACGTTAATTCCCAATATCTCCAAAGTTAAAAATTTTGTTACCAAAGCTAATTGGTAACTGGAAATCGCAAAAACCATTTAGCAAGACGAGAACAATCCCTTTACAATATGAGGTTTGGCCACTATAAAAGGTCTTACCATAAGAATATGAGGAGAAATAGAAATGGCGATTTCTTTTCTATGCGAAAAAACATGCAGACCACAACCCAAACGCTCCGAATGTCCGATTAATAAAATATGTAAAATAGTACAAATAAAAATTGCAAAATTGAGCGGTGATAATGAAAAGATTGACATGAAGTTCAGGATTGCCGAAATATACAGAGCAGTTATTGTAATATGAGGAAAGCTTACAATAGGCATTGACGAAAAAGTAAAAATACATTCAAGAGTACCATGACAAATAACAGGTATTCATACCGTTATTTGCCGTAGGTTTCTTTTCACCAACTCTTTTTACAAAAAGGATTTTTTGAAGCTGGGCGTGATTCTCTGATTTGAAGCTTGTTCGTAAGCATAAGCCATTCCAATTAATTCAGGTTCAGAATAGGCTGTCCCGAAGAATGAAAAACCTATTGGTAATTCATATACTTTGCCGCAAGGCACGGTAATATGAGGATAGCCACTTGCAGCTGCCGGAGTTGTCAAAAATACATCTCCCCAACGGTCTCCATATATGTTGTCGATACTGCATGCAGGTCCCATCGTTAATCCGCAAATTGCATCAAGTCGATTTTCTTTGATTACATCATCCAAAATTTTCTTGGAACCAAAATGGCTTTTATTTAATGCTTCAATATAATTTTTGTCATCAAGCCCTTTCTTTTCATTCGAACTTATTAACGTTTCCTGTTTAAAATAAGGCATCGCCTTGTCTTCATTCGCAATATTGAAATCAATAACCTCCTTTAATGTTTTTACTTTTGCGTTTGCAGTAGCCAAGTACTTGTTGACTCCAGCTTTGAATTCGTACTGCATCACTTCAAATTCAGCGGCTCCTAACTCATTGATTTTATCTAAATAATCTATTTCAATGACCGTTGCCCCTTGCTTTTTAAGCAAATCAATCGCTTTCTTTTGCAATGCATGCATAAACTGATTTTGGCCTTGGGGTTTTCTCTCCACCCCAATTCTTTTCCCTTGTAATGACTTTGCATCTAAGAATTTAGTATAATCTGTTCGCCCTTTTCCTTTACTTTCATTGGTAACAGAGTCATTAGAATCAATTCCTGCCAGTACCCCAAGTAAAATAGCAGCATCTTCAACTGTCCTTGCCATTGGTCCAGCCGTATCTTGAGTATGCGATATTGGAATAATTCCAGATCTGCTGACTAACCCAACTGTGGGCTTAATACCTACGATACCACTGACCGCAGAAGGACAAACCACAGAGCCATCCGTTTCAGTGCCCACAGCCACGACGCAAAGATTTGCTGCCACTGCAACCGCAGAACCCGCACTGGAGCCACATGGATTATGATCTAAAATATAAGGATTTTTTGTTTGTCCACCTCTACTGCTCCATCCGGAGCAGGACTGAGTGGAACGAAAATTTGCCCATTCACTTAAGTTTGCTTTACCAATAATGATGGCACCCGCTTCCCTGAGCCTATTTACTACAAAAGCATCTTTCGAAGCAATATTCCCTTCCAAAGCAAGCGACCCGGCGGTAGTTTGCATTTTGTCAGCCGTGTCGATATTATCTTTTATTACAACCGGTATACCGTGTAAAGGACCTCTTAATTTACCCGCTTTCATCTCGGTATCCATTACCTTTGCAATAGCTAGAGCTTCCGAATTTATTTCTATAATCGAATGTAATTCGAGTCCGTTTTTATCTATTGTATCAATACGGTTTAGATACAATTGTACTAATTGTTCTGAAGTGTATTTACCAGAAGATAACTTTTCACGTAAGCTGTTAATCGTTTCTTCTTCAAGTTCAAATGCAACTGCAACATCGGCAACTACATCCGATGCTTCGTTTTTTGTTACATTAGAGCACCCCGAAATTAAAAAAGTACTAAGACCCGCAGAAGCCATAGTTGTTGTAGTTAAAAAAGTTCTTCTTTTCATTGATGAAGTTGTTTGAGCAATTATTGATAAAAATTAAAGTCTCTAAAGTAGTACATAATTTTTAATTAAAATTCACTGTCAGAAAAAATAATTGGTATACCGTACATCAATGTAGTATCATAGCCCAAACTAGCTAATCTTACAAATAAGTAATAGTACTGGAATCATTGTGCCGTCATTCTCTGTAAAATGAATGCGAATTGAATTCATATTTGAAGATTGTAATAAAATGAATCGCTCTCGAGCCAAACCAATACCTCTTGAAACGTAGAATTTAGATTGTTTATATGTATTTAAGCCTATTCCGTTATCACTAATTTTACATTCTAAAATCCCACTATCAACCATTTCAAAAGATAAATTAAGTTTTAGTTAAACATGAAATTCATTAAAAGCGTGAACAAAAACATTTTCCACAAAAGGCTGAATTACCATAGGTGGAATTTCTAATACCTTCATATCAATTGAAGGATCAATAAAAATTTCAATTGCAACACGGTCTTTAAAACGACTATTCTTAATATCGATATAACTGCTTAAATATTATACTTCTTCTTCGATTGTGATAGTTTACTTTGGTGAATTATTTAAAATTTTTCGCCTCAATCCTGCAAACTCACTAAGGTACAAAGAAGAATTGTGTTCGTCATGTACCCCCTACAAAATCTTGTATAGAAGTTAAGGTATTGTAGATAAAGTGAGGAATCATCGGGTTAGACTATGCTTCAAATTTAGCTTCTGTTATTTGTTTCTCCTTGTTTACTTTCTCTTTTGCCGTAATCTTTCTTCGCGCACCTACATAAAATAAGATACCTGGTATAAATAAAATTATTAGAGCGGTAAACTACCAGCGTAGCCGAAATGTTGGTTCCACACAAATATATAACAATTTAAAAACACTAGATTTACCTACATTTAAATCAAAAACTTCTACTTCTACAACATAATTATCAAAAGGTAAACACGGCAAAAATAAGTTTGTTTTATCACTATAAGTGCTCCATCTGTTATTAGACTTTCTAAAATAACGAAATTTAAACTTGTACGGAAATGGATATCTATTGCGAACAAAATCTGTTAAAAAGGAATTCTGCTGATAATCACAAACAATCTTTTTAGAAGAATAGTTAAATCATTTATCACTAGATGGACTGGCCGGAATATTAATGACTACTATCTTAGTTATGTCAATACCTGAAACGGTGATTTATTCTCTTAAAGGTTTATCTAGGTCAATTGTATAATAGCCTTTTTTTTGTCCCCAGCCACAATTGATTATCTTTAATTTAGGAAGCATTAAAATTACAATCTTTTAAACCTCGATCATTATCAATAAAGTGGTAGCAACCATTTTGATATATGTTGACACCCTTTTCCGTTCCTATGACAATACAATCCATCTAAGCTTCTAAGAAAAAAATTGTTTTACCGGTTAAATTAACCTTATTAATGTTTTGCAATACTTTAAAAGCAACACTATCGTCCACAATAAGTATATTTCCAAATTCTGCAACTAATATAAGTTGTCCTTTATCATTTACCGTAATATGTCTACATTTATTTTCTTATCAATACCATCAGCTAAATACGGTTGAAACTGATTGTTTTGATAAAAATACAACCGATTAAGAACAGACAAAAGATAAGTCATGTCCTTGTTATTTAGAATTTGTACAATATACTACGGCGTATTTTTTTCGAATTTTTAATAATGCGTCCTTTCAAGATTATGGACATCGTCATACACTCAAACACTGGCACAAGCAATCGTCTCTACAAATTTATCGTTTGGAACAATCTCAAATTTTACGCTCTGTTTTGGTATATAATAAATTATTTTTCTAGCGGCATTAATTTCGAAAATACCAATTTTACCCCACTCCAGAATGAATTTTTATGTCTAACCATTTCATAAAATACAATTCCAGTCGCGTTAATATTGAAATTAAGCTAAAAATGTTTCGACTCAAACCCATCTTTTATAGCATTGCTCATTCTTTTAATTAAATAGGCTTGTTCAATTTTTTTGAAATCATAAAGAGAAACATTTTTTAAAATTTCCTTTTCAGAATCTAAAAATAGTCAACCGCTTCGTGTGTAAAACAAATTTTTGTTCCCCGTTATTTTCAAAATCCAAGACTAAATATACTTCAAATAGACAATAAATGATCATCTTGTCTAAGCGTCCTCATAGATAGCCCTAACGTTGGAACCCCGGTGTAAAATGTCGTTTGTTCTATCATAAATGACATTGAGTAGCACTTTGGAATTAATAACAAATAAGTCTGCAACAGAAATCATCCTATCTTCTCAATGCGATAGACTCCACCATCAGGGATATAAAAGCTCCAAACTGCCGCAAAAATGGTATTACTTTGATCTTTTTCAAATTCCTGAAAAATGAATTTTCCAAATTGCGAAGAACCAAAATGTCCTTTCTTAACATATTTCATTGCCAACGGAATTTTAAATCCACGTTGCCACAATGCAACCTCTAACTCTATAATTAAGACACAAAGGCGAAGCATTAAAATTCCGTTTGTGCTGATTTTTGCAATTGTAATGTTGTGTGAACCTGACCTAGCGCTACTAAACAAAGTCAGCTATTAGAGAATTTTAATTGTAAAAGAGACAATGCAAGACCAGTCTAT
>NZ_AJXL01000055.1 GCF_000264055.1 Flavobacterium sp. ACAM 123
AATTATTTCCGATAAAAATATTTTTTCGGACTCTTCAATTTTTCCATCTGCTTTTGCTAAATAAATCATTAACTTGATTTCAATGAGTCTATCTGTTTTAAGTTTGAACTTTTTAGTTTTAAAAATTTTGGATAAAAAACTTGTCGTTGTTTTTGCCGCATTTTTTAAATCCATTTTTAATTCTTCGGGATCAGAGTAAAGCTTGATTCGGGGTGCGGAATCATAGTCAATAATAACTCCTCTGTGGATTTCATTAGATAATATATGTTTGTAATTAAACTCAATGCACGTAATGTGTTTGTAGGCTAGTTTTTCTGTCAAAACCTTAGGAAATGAGTTTTTATCTAAATTTAATTCTTGTTCTAAAATCTCACAATGTTTCTTTTCAAACTCAGAATAGTCATTTTTAACGACCGTATTATGCTGATAAAATAATTCTTTTTTATCATTAAGATGTGAAAAGTAATCTTCGATCGTACGCAGATCCAATTGTAATACTGGACCTTTAATTATAATTTTCTGGTGTTTTTTGTTCTCTATTTTGGATACAACAAAGTCTAATTCTCCAAACTCTCCTTTACCATCGCAATTACGGCAATCTGTTAACCCATATCTTTTTCTGTCTTCATAACAATAATTGCAGGTGATGGTTCTTTTTCCCGAACATTTAGAGCAGGTAACTTTGCCTGTTACATTACAAGTCATGCATTTTACCTTTCCTTTTCCTGAGCAGGAAGAACAATTGACTAATTTTTCTGATGTTTTTCCACTAGCCAGACGTACTGTTTTTTTTACTTTTCCCGATCCTCCACATCCCATGAATAAGCCTCCACATCGATTCCAGCCTTCTCCACTACATTTAGGGCAGGAAACTTTTCCTTCTCCAATACACTCGTCGCATTCCCAGGTATGATTCCCATTACAAACAGAGTCATAACAGCTTACTAAGCCATCTCCAGAACATTCCTTGCAACTACATGTCTTTACAGAATCTTGTAAGTAAAATAGTTGCTGTTTCTCCACAAATCTATTGTTGTCGGTTTCAATTGGAAATTCCAATCGGGTATCTTTTGGACTACAGTGTACTTTTTCACTTTTTATAGTGTCACATTTATCCCTAATCAAGCTGTCTTTTAAAAAAGCCTTATTTCTAATTAAAGGGGTATTGTTTTGTAATGAAATAAATGATTTTTTTAAATTATCGCCAATAGGGAATTCAATATTTTGGATAACTCTGTCTATGTTTTTATATTCAAAATTGAGTAATAGATATTCGCATTGTTTTAAATCATCCAGTAGAATTATTTTATTGTAAAAATCGTTTTCAAGACTCTTAACTATATTTTTTACTTTTGTTGAATCCATTGTTACATTTTTTAATTAGTTGGTACTATTTGTCTTTTATAAATAAGATGCTATTTGGTTTTTGAAGCCTGTTTATAGTATTCTAAAAGTTTACTCCTCCTTTTAATTCAACACAATTTCTGCCCAGATTGGAATATGATCAGAAATGGTTCGTGCTTCTTTTAAAGAATTGAATTTTTGATAAAACGGAACTACTCCATAATTTTTAACTGTTACTCTTGCGGAATTGTAATACATATTGTCATATTCTGAAGCTAGGCATTCATCCATTATGCAGTCCCTTTTCAAAGAAGTTTTTTGATTTACAAATACCGATCTATAGCCCATTTTTTTCAATGGATTGAACACCGTATGCGATTGAGGGCAATTGAAATCGCCAGCAAAAATTAAATTTAATGTAGGATATGCAGCAGGCAAAAATTTAAAGTATTTGATTTCCGTTTCGGGTTGTTTGCTTTTTGTTATCGCATGAAAGTTAACCACCGTAAATTGCTTGTTTTCGTATTGGAACGTACAATAATAAGGTTCTCTATCAATCTCTAAATTGTATTTTTTTTCTAGCCAAGCTTGTCCTATCTTTTTGATTTTACTGGTTTTCCAGATATAGGCATAGCGTTCGGTTTTATAAGCGCTACTGCTCGTAGGGTCACTGATTACATAATCCCATTTGGCTCCTTTTCTATTTAGTTCATCAGCGAGTCTTGCCACAGCTTGCGCGCCTCCATAACCAGCAACGACTTCTTGGATTGCAATAATATCAAAATCTCTTACTGTATTAGCAATGAATGCTATTTCCTGATTTGATTTTGATTTGCCAATGTTTTCTATATTCCAAGATAGGAGTTTTGGTTGGGGAAATAACGTCGTTGTAAAAAAAACATAAAATATGATTAACCATTTTTTCATGTAGCGTAAGTAATTATTTAAAATTATTCTATTAGGGGAAGACTATTGAGAATAACCATATGGATTAATACATTAAATGTTTTTTTGCCACATTATTCCACCCAGCTTGATTTGGATATTTGACAAAATATATCTTCATATCTGCTTGGTTTGCATATCTAACAAAGAATATTTTTTTATCGGCCTGATTGGCATATTTAGTAAAAAACCATAGTCCGTTATTGTTTTTCGCCTGATTGTAATATTTGACCTTGTACACTTTTAAATCAGCCTGATTGGGATAATTGACGACAAAAACTTTTACATCCGCTTGGTTTGCATATTTAACGGAATATACTTTTTGAGCTTGAGTTAATAAGCTGACTAATAAGGAAACAATTAAAAAAACGTATTTTCATAAAACATTATTTTATTGGCTGTCCTATTTTAGAAACATTGAATTTTTATCCTTGTTGTTTGCGTCTTTTAGCTCTAATTATATTGTATAAGACCTGCTACATATTATAAATTATTAAACATCAAAAAATAGCTAATTGGCTATTTCTTGATGTTTGGTTCTTTTTTTAATAAATCGACAAACGTTTATTCATAATATGAAGTAGCAGCGCTATCAACAGCTACAGCAGTAGTGTCAACAGCTACAACTTCTTCAGCTAAGCCTTGATCATTATGGCTAATTGATTCGTCAGAATTATTAACTATTTTATTTAAGTAACTTGAAATGTCAAAATCATTTTTGAGAACATAAAAAATAGGATTACTCAAGCCATTATTTGAAATCACCACTATGTTCTTATTGTTTTTATACACACTAGTATAGGCTTCATTTACATTACCCTTTTTTCATTAAACTGTATCCATTTTAATTTTTTTTCGAAAGCTTTTTGAATTGTCTCTGCCTTTTCATAAGCTTTTCCTGACAAAGCTATACTGTAAATAAAACCTTGTGGTTTACTTTTTGTTACAATTTTATTATAGTTATCATCATAATCAACTAATTTTCCCATAATACCAAAGCCATATTTTGCTTCATTATTAATAGTTTTATTTTCAAAAATTGCATTAGTATCATCATAAGTACTAAAATCACTTAATGATTTTCCTGTTTTACTTAAAATAGTTTGAGAGTCATCTTCAAAACTTAAATTTTCTGGCTTATCGATGTTTATGACTTTTAAAATCTTGTCTGTATCTAGATATTCGGAAGTTATATTTCCTTTGATACTGTAATCAAAAAGATAGGCTACTAAATCATCTCCAATAGTTTCAAATTGAGGATTTACTTTATATTTTCCTTCCTTATCGATTATGCCATATTTCCCACCTAGTTTAACAATAGCTATATCTCCCATGAATGGAAATGCATTATCAAATTGGGGATTTATCACAATTTTACCTTCTTTATCAATAAAGCCCCATTTATCAGAACTTTTTATACTAGCTAATTTACTATCTCCAAAAAAAACAGCGTCATCAAACTGTGGATTAATAATAAATTTACCTTCTTTATCACACCAGCCATATTTATCATCTTGATTGATTAAATATTTGTCTCCATCTGCATAAGCATTTCCAAATTGAGGGTTAATAATATATTTGCCATCTTTGTCAATTACTCCCGCTTTTTCATCCAAGGATACAACAGCTTTACCATCTTTAAATCCAGCTGCACTATCAAATTGAGGATTGACAATTATTTTTCCGGCTTTATCAATATATCCCCATTTACCATCTTTATTCCTTACGGCACATTTACCATCGTGAAAATCACCAACTGCATCAAATTGTGGGTTGATTACTTGTTTTCCGGATTTATCCACGAATCCCCAAATTGTAGCTGTAGAGTCTTCTTTTGAATATGCGGCTAAATCTTCAGAAAACAAACGAACTTTTTCCGCCTCCTTTAAAGTAAATTTAATTTCGCCTTTTCTGTCTATAGCAGTTGGAGCACCATTCTCTGAGACCACCCATGCTACTCCTTCTTGGAATACAGTCGCATCCTTATAGGTTGCATTTATAGTGAACTTTCCCTCTTTGTCAATATAACCCCACATGCCTTTGTCCCCAGTGGTTTTCACTAGAGCTATATCTTCTCTAAATGCTGAAGCATAAGCAAACTGTGGGTTTATGATAATTTTCCCTTCTAAATCGAAGTAGCCATATTTATCCTTTTGAGCATAAGGGATTAAATCAATCTCCTTAGATGACTTTAAAAAACTGCAACTTGCCAATAACAATGGCGCGATCATCAATAGAATTTTTTTCATATTTATTTATATTAATTTTTATTAAATTAAAATTTTCTAATTACTCTAACATACAGAGTGTCTGTTTTTGAACTAGTATATCCACCCCCAGTATAAAAATATTTGCTTAATGAAGTGGTAGTAGAATATTGTGAAGAGCTCCAATAATATGTATTAGCAAATCCTCCAATTGCAATTCTGTTACTATACATTTTTTCAAGTTCATTATAACTAGGTAGGTACCAATCGCTGTACCCACCAGATACTAAGTCATTACATATTCTAGCTGCTGTACTTGATGTTGAACAGCCATTAACAATAGATGTTGTATTGTTCTGGCCAGTTCCAATATTCCAACTAGTATTAATTGATGTTCCTGAACAACCCCATTGGGCCCCAGTACTTTGGTTTGACGTAGTTGTAATTAAACCGTGAGTTTCTCCAGAAATGAAGCCTGTGTCTCCTGATTGGAAAATGTATGCAATAATACCTCCTTGGTGGCTTTGTCCTACAGCAAGGGTAGTAGCTGATGTTTTAAAAGACATTACTGGGCCATAAGCAGTTCCTATACTATTTGTAGCATAAGCTCTTACATAATAGATTGTGTTTTCTGACAATCCAGTTATTGAGCTTGTGAATGACCCAATTCCTGAACCATTATTTGTAGTACTGCTTGATATTGTGGGGTTTGAGGTTGTACTGCTAAAGCAAACTCCGCGTGAAGTAACTGTAGACCCTCCATCGCTGGATATGGTTCCGCCAGCTGTTGCAGTATTTTGTGATATAGCTGAAATTGATGTTGTAGCTGATACAACTGGAAGCGTAGCTGCTGCCGTGGTAAAAGTAGTATATGTTCCATAGGTTGTTCCAACACTATTTGTAGCATAGGCTCTAACATAATAAGTAGCACCGGGACTCAAGTTTGTTAGAGAGCTAGTGAATGAACCAATTCCTGTACCGTCTATTGTTTTTGGATTTGTTATTGTAGGGTTAGAAGTTGTATTACTCCAACACACACCGCGAGAAGTTATTGTTGCGCCACCATCACTTGTAATTGTTCCACCACCAATTGCTGTTGTTTGAGTTATTGATGTAATTGTGCTAGTTGTTATACCAGTCGGGATAGTTGCGGCTAAAGTTTTGAATGCTATAGCGGGACCATACGCTGTACCAATACTATTTGTTGCGTACGCACGAACGTAATATGTCGAGCTAGGTAATAATCCTGACAACGAACTTGCAAATGTTCCAATTCCGCTCCCATCTACAGTTTTTGAATTTGTGATTGTAGGGCTTGTAGTTGTATTACTCCAACAAACACCTCGAGAAGTAATTGACGCTCCATTTTCAGTAGTTACTGTACCGCCACTAAATGCGGTAGTTAAAGAAATAAAGGATGCCGCCGTCGTTGCTGAAACTAACGGAATAGTTGCAGATGTTGTAACAAAAGTTTTTACATCGCCATATGCTGTCCCAACTCCATTTGTTGCATAAGCTCTTATGTAATAGATCGTTTTTGGGGATAAATTTGTTAATGCACTTGTAAATTGTCCTATACCAGTACCATCATTAGTTTTACTATTTAATATTGTTGGATTAGAACTTGTGTTGCTGTAACAAACACCACGGCTAGTGACATTCGAAGCTCCACTATTGGTAATGATACCACCACTAGTTGCTGAGATTTGCGTAACTAATGATGCTTCAGTTGTTGACGAGATTATTGGAATAGTAGCCGCTTGCGTTGTGAATGTAACTATTCCCCCATAAGCAGTTCCATATTCATTTGTAGCGTATGCTCTTGCAAAATAAGTAGTACTAGGAGATAAATTAATTAAATTACAAGTAAAACTCCCTAAAGTTGCTTGTGAATCTAGCTTTATTTGATCAGAAATAGTTGGGTTGTTATTTGTACTATAACAAATTCCCCTTTCTGAAAGACTTGCATTATTATCTGTAATCACTGATCCTGAAACCATTGTGCTTGTTTGTAAAACAGTACTAACTTCTAATGTTTTAACCGCATTTTCTGATTTTCCGTAATCAAATTCTTCAGTGCAACTATATAATAAAGGGATAACTATGAGTGTAGTGAATAGAAGTGTAACACTCTTTAATATTGTTTTTTCATTTTAAATATTTTTTATATACCAATTTGAATTTAGTATAAAATCTTTTTTTTAAGATTAAAGGATATGCCAGCAGTAATTTCAGGTTTGTAAAATTCTTTGTCAATATCCATAAATGAGACTCCTCCATTAATATTTATAACCCTACTTATACGTATCATTAATCCTGAAGTTGCCACTAAATACCCTGTTTTTTCTACTGATAAAGTTCCTGCATAATCGTTACGAACAACTTTGTCATAATAGCCATAGCCGGCACCTATGTTGAGGTAAAATCGTTTGAAAAGTCTAAAGTTGGGCCCTAATTCTATTTCAGTTTTGTTCGCTATTGACTTTCCGCTAAGGATATCTTCTTCTAAAGTTAAACTTGTTCTTGCCGACATTCGAAAACCAATTAGTTTACGACTACCAGTTTCATATAGTAAGCCATATTTGGCAATTTCACCACTTTGTATACCTAGACTCGAAAAGCCTTTTTTAAAAGACAGATCTTTATAGTATTTTTTTTCTAACTCAGCAGTTCTAGCTCTGTTTTTTTCGTCGGCTTCCGCTTTTATAATTCGATTTTTTTCTGCTTCAATTGCGGCTAATTCATTCTTTATTTTATCAGCCTCAATTTTTGTTTTTCTTGCAAGTTCTTCCTTTTCGAGTCTTAATTTATTTTCAATAGCGTCCCGTTCTGCTTTCGCTTTCGCTTCAGAGGCAGCTTTTTCTTCTCTTTCTTTTTTTAATAATTTTTCTTGCTCAATTTGTTGTTTTAGCGCTAGAAAAGAGGCTATATCTTTTGGATAGGAATTCAATATTCGACTCTCTATCTGAACAGTATTGTAGTATTTGTCAGTTTTGTTTTTAGAATTTTTTAAATAACTACTAGCCAGTGCTCTAGCGTCTACTACTTGCGAATAGTCATATAACGGATTGTTTTTTATTATTAGTGCCTTTGACAAAATTTCTAAAGACAAAACAATGGGTGGGGGAATACTTGTAAACTGTAATTTGGCTTCCAAAATTTTGTTTTTTGTAAGTTTCGAAATCTTCCTGTTCATAGGCTTCTTTTGATTCTCTAATAAGGGTGCTTACGTCTTTTTTTTGAGCTATAGAATTTTGAAATAGTAATAGAAAAAAAAAGTAATAAATAGTGATTTTTTCATGTGTTTTGATCTAATTGCTTTTATATTCATTTACATCAATAACTTGAGTTCCAGCTACTAGGTCGCTTATTTTTCTACCTTCAGAATTAGCAAAAACCATTATAACTTCGACTAAATAGCCTATGTAAGGAACACAAGAAATAATACTAAACATGATGTTTCGTCCAGCAGAATTTGATTTAGAGCAAGGGTTGTTGCTGTTTACGTTAACCACCATTAAATTAAGGGCTCTCTTACCATAACTTTGGCCGTTTCCTAAACCATCTTTAATCAAACTATAGCTAAAAGGAAGAATCAGCAAAATAAAACCAAACCCAAGTTTAGCAGGATTAAAATCACTCATATAACTATTGCCATAGGTAAAAATATTTACAAAAAAATCTAAAATAAAAATTAGGGAAGGAATAAAAAACAGTAATGTTATAATTCCGTCTAATAAATAAGCTACAAATCTTTTACCCAAATCTGCCTCTTTGTATTTGGGTTGGGTTGCATCAACGGTCATCGTAGTACTATGATAAACTTGATGTACTTCCTGAGTGTTTCTTATTGGTTCGTTTACAGGTATTTGAGGTCTACTAGATTGCTGGATAATTTCATCGTCCAATTTAATATTTCCACCATCGTTTGGACAAAATTTAGCTCCATTTGTATACGCTTTATTACAAATGACACACTTTGGTATCATTTTATCGGGATGCACTAGTTTAGTGCCATCTTGCTCACAAAATTTTATATCGGAAGTAAACACTGTGCTGCATTTAGGACAGGTTGGTTTTTCAATCAATTCTTCTTGAAGATTACATCCACATATCTTACAATATTTAGTTTTTTCAGAAAAACTGCTCGAGCATTTTGGACAATTATTATTCATACTTATACGCTTTTTTTAGAATTAGTTTTTATAATTAATTTATTGCCTTCTCTTAAAGGATTCTCTTTTTTTATAATCAATTTTTCGGATTTCTCAGCTTTGTCTGTATTATTTGGTGAATCAGGATTAGTATTTATGATAATGTCTTCAACTCCTGGTGTTATAACAACAACAGAGTTTGCATTGATGTTTTCTACTAATTGAGTTAATTCGTTGTTGTTAATTCTAATACATCCTTCAGAGGCTCGTTTTCCTAGAGAGGTATTGTCATGAGTTCCATGAATCCCAATTCCTTTTTGTCCTGGTACCCTTAACCTTATGAAATATGGTCCATAAGCCCCCTTAATTTCACCTTTATCATCTTTAAAATCATGGCTCCAAGCTGAAGCATCAACAACCTCTTCAATTGTAAAAACCCCTTCAGGTGTTTTGCAGTCCCCCTTTTTTATTTTATCTCCGTAATTTTTACCTGTCGCGACTTTAAATTTGTGAAGTAAATCTCCTTTGTAATTATACTGGGATAGTGTCATATCCGCTTTATTGATGATAATAAACTTAGCATTTTTCATCATTTTCAACTCTTTATAGTACCAGAAGGTAAGTCCGGCTAACAATAGAAAAGAAAAGACAATTGCTATTTTTTTTAGATTAACTACCATGATGTATAAGTTGGAGTTAAACTTCCATAATCATATTCAATTGAAGCAATGTAGCCTTCAGCAGGAGCATCGGCTTCGCCTTCAAATTTTGGAATTTCGTTATCATCAAAACTAAATATTAGGATTTTACGTGCTCCAGTACTATTGTTCTTAATGATACAGGCAAAATCATTGAACTTTGAATTTTGGTTTGATTTTTTTGAAAAATAGACGGTATTCGGACCGGTTGACTCCGCTTTTGCAAACAGTTGCCAAACTTCTTTGGTAGTTACTGCACCATATACGTCTTTCTGAATTTCGTCATCCATTTGACCTATGATGTTGCTGTTCCTAAAATAGCTTATTAAAGCTTTTTTAAATCGAGTTTGCGTAACTGCTGTTCGAGTATCTTCATCTGCTAAAATGGCGTTTAATTCTTGGAAATCCATTTTGTTTAGAAGGTATTTTGGTGACGCATATCCCTCCTGACCATTAACTTTACAACTAGTCCATTCCGTTCCATTATCATAGACCAAAACCTCCGAACCATAAGGAATATTACCAATCATATTATAATCGCCTCCGCCCGCCGGACTGGAACGTAATGCTAATGAACGAGCAAAGCTATACATATGGGGAGCGTTCTTATCTCTCAAATAATCTTTACCCCAAAAGAAATAACCCAATATTAAAGCTATGATAACAATAGAAACCCCAACAATAATTGGCATTTTAGATCTTGTAATTGGTTCGTCATCAGAGCTTATGTTGTTGTTTTGCACGTATTGTGGGTGCGATTGATAAGCTGGCTGTTGTTGATAAACTGGTTCTGGCTGTTGTTGTAGTTCTGAGCCACATTCAACACAAAAGTTAGCAACACCCTTTTCATTCTCGGCATTGCAGTTTTTACATTTTATTATGTTGGATGTTGAATTTGTGTTAGTACCACTAATTGGATTTAAAACAGCTGTGCTAGAAGTGTTTTCTCGTTGTTTGTTTTTTTCTATTGCTGTCCAATCAATCTTTTCTTCTACTTCTAGGATAAGAAATAGCAACTGATTCTCTGGAATATTAACAGCATTTGCATAACGCACAATGTCATTGTTTTCTGTTAATTTGATGTTGCCGTTTTTTTCTATAAGTCTATTATAGATCAAATCGTTTAAACCTTCTAATGTTTCCATACTTAAATGTTTTTTATTTGCTTTGGGGAATCAATAATTTTGGAATTTCAACTATTCCTAATTACCGTTTACTTTACTTGTTTCTTCTTTTCTCCTATCGGAGTTTCTTTTGTTTTTTTATCTTTTTCTAGATCTGTTGTTTCTTGCTTTGTAGTCTCAACGCTAGCTTTCACTTCTTGACAAGGCTGTAAATCTTCTTCTGAATTGTAATTATTAACATTGCTCTTAATGTTTTTTATCACTTGAATTAAATAGGGATAATCCTTAAAATGATCATCCTTTTCAAGGGCAGAGTATTTTTGTTTCATTACAGGACTCTGGTCTGCTTTTCTAAATGAGTCCAACTTGATTTTAAGCAAGCATATATTTTCGAGATAATTTTTTAAAAGATTAGTCATTCTTTTTTTTGTTTTATCTAAATTATTATCCGCTGCTAAGACAGGAAGTTTTTCAATGTTGCTGATAGCTTCCTTGTATTTGACTTCATTGTATTTTTCGCTAAGGACTAATTTTCGTATTTCAAATAATTTTAAATAGTTGGTATTAAAATCAAGAGCGTATTTGCAAGTTTTTGATACTTCATTATCTATTTCATCGATCATTATGCTATTAATAACGATATTATATTTTTCAAATATTTCAGTATCATCTTCATTCGTTAAATCAGCATCCTTGAAATAGGTTTTATCGTTGATGTATTTAGAATCAAATGTTTGTCGAAGAAATGTAGTGTTGATTTCTTTAATAATTTTTTTTAATTTGACGTTTTCTTCTCCAGATTTGCCAATGGCGTCACTAAAATTTTTTTTGTTTTCTAACTTTTCTTTTTCTAAAATTGCATTAATTTTTTTTATTTCTTTTTCTTTCGAAAGGATTGTATTAATTAATTCTTCTTTATTTGATTTCGAATAATCTTCATTTTTTTGTGCGAATAAGGACGCAGAGATTATTAAAAATAAAAACGTTATTTTTCTCATAATGGATGGATTTTATATTTTATATGTCAAAATCGGTGTAAAATTTAGCGTTGAATTTTTGTAGTGCTAAGGTTAATTCGGTTTTAATTTTTAGAAATGTCGGTTTGTTTTTATAAGCAGTGTCTAAATTCGGCATATTCACAACTTCTTTCATATACGCATTATATTTGTCCTCGTTATAATTTGTAATACCCGGATAGATGAATTGATTAACTTTAGCAGGAAGTGTTGTCGAGTAATAGTTATACGCATTTATTTGACTACGGTATTTATCGATTCTGTTGTTTTTGGCGGTAATTTTTTCTAATTGATTAAGCCAACTTATCACATCGCTGCTACTATCCATACCTGCTCCCATTAAGAAATGCTCACATCGTGAGTATACCAAGTTAGAGTATACCATTGCAAGATTTGACATCAGGTTTGTTTTTGCTGATGGGTTTAATAACTCCTGTTGATAGGAAGCATCAATTTCTGTTGCAATCGTATTGTAGCTACTGGGATTAAAATTTTGAGTTTTTAAATTTTTAATTTTACTCTCTAATGCTTTAAAATTTGTATTTACTTGCTGGTCAACAATTTCTACGCCATCAACATCGCTACTTTCGGTGAACATAAGGATTCCGATTATTAAAATTCCTACGAGCATTGTTCCTCCCAAAAAAACAAGGCTTCTTATTTTTTCTGTTATTTTCATATTAGTTTAGTTTTTGGCTGGTTCAATCATCCCCGTAGTGTTAACAGCGTCGGTCTTATTTTTCGTCGGTAAATTTGTACTACTGTTGTTATTTCTTGATGAACCATGTTGAGTAGTTATGGAAGTTGACATATTGTTGTTTGTTCTATTTTGGCTGCTTGTGTTGGGTTTTACTATTTCTTTGTTTAAAACTGGATGACCTGACTTTTTTATTAGTTGTTTTATAAATTCGTCTTTTTTTAAATCAATCATATTCAAAGAATCTTTTTTTATTATATCATCAACTGTTTCTTGTTTAAAATCTACATACCTATCTTTACCTTCGGTATTTTTACACAACCAGTTTTTATCTTTAAATCTGAATCTATATTTTTCTAATTTTGGGTATTTAGATTGATATACAGAATCATTAACTTCCATTATTAGTTCAAATGTGTATTCTGATTTTGGATTTGAATCAACTGTTTTTTGGTCCTTACCTGGTGGGGTATTTGGATATAGTTCATCTGTAATCTTATTAGTTGGCTTCTTCATTTCAAAGTAATAGTAACTACCTCCTGCCATCATAATCGTTAATAGCAGAATTCCCAGGTAGATTCCATTTTCTTCCCAAAATGTTTTTTTC
Organism: Flavobacterium sp. ACAM 123; assembly: GCF_000264055.1. GTDB lineage: Bacteria > Bacteroidota > Bacteroidia > Flavobacteriales > Flavobacteriaceae > Flavobacterium. Next base: position 12,793 of record NZ_AJXL01000055.1, read on the forward strand.
TTTCCACCGCGATAGGGCGCAGATACCGGTCTTGGAACATGTTTCCTTTCAATAGATATGAAGTTATTGGGAATTGGCCTGAAGTTCTGGTCATCCGTCGTATTAAAAACTATTGAATCGCTAGATTGACAAATTAGAGTCAATTCAGATAAATTTGGATTATAGTCAACATTTTGATGATTGATTTTTAATTCTTTTAGAATCGCATAGTTGTTGACAATGTTGATTTCTTTTTGGGATGAGTTAATTTGTCCATAGGACTTTAATCCAGTGCTTAAAACTATGTTTTCAGGAACTGCTTTAGTTTTATTAAAAGCATATACTTTGTGAATTAAATTAATTCCTTTAGTATTGAAAACAGTACTTAATAGTGAATTGAACTCATCAAAATAAACATAGCAATTGGCATTACTATTTAACGATATAAAATTATTTATATCATTTTCAAGTATTAATATACTAGAAAGGATATTGTTGTAGTTTTGATTGTTTAAATTATTTGAATTTGTATCAGCAATATACTTGTCTTTAATATCAGCGAGAGTCTTTTCGAAATTCATTAAATTAACTCCTTTAGGTCCATATAAACGTATAGCATAAAAACCTGATCTTCCAAGGAAATCCCGATGATCTGTTACTATTAAAGAATATACTTTGAAGTTTTTTGTGATTTGAACGGCATAAACATCAGACATATTTGCTAACTGTGCTGCTAAAGTGCGTTCGTCTGTAATAGTCTCCCTAATCTCAGGAGTATTCTCGTCTAAATGGGAAGAAACAAATTGCAGGTTGGAACCAGCAGTGGTTTCTTGTATTATTAATCCAAATTGATTCATAATTGAGTTATTATATACTAATGATTAACTAAAGATTTTAAATCTTGAACCTTTTACCACAAAAGAATCCTCAATTAAATTATTGATAACTACACTTGAATATTCTTTATTGAAATTATCGATAATGGAGGAATAGGAAACATTTCCTATTGAAAAGGGTAAGACTTTTATCTTAAATTTAGATTTGGAATTTTCTCTAGCATCTTTGCAATTATTAATCAAATTTTTGAATTCATCTTGAAGAAAATCTAATGCTAATTCATCATGATTAGAATTATTGCTAGCATACCTGCTTTCTTTGATTGCGTCAAATTTATTAGCAACAAGGTAAATGGCATCCGTTTGTTCCAATATTCCATTGGATTTAAACATATTTAAGATATTTACATATACCAAATTCTGGTCCAATTGACTGTTGGAATCATTGTAACCGGTATCATGGGCAAGAGAATCAATAACAAAAATTAATATTTTTTTGTTGTCGTTTCCGATGTAATTTAAAAAATCACTGACATCTCCATTGTTGAACATGTTTACGTAATTTTCGCCAGGAACTTCCACTATGTTAAAGGGATGTTTTGCACCATTTTCATCTTTAATAGATAACGGAACATAATTGTAGGAACCTGAAGCAGTAGCATTGGGTAGTACGCCTCTGTTTAAATCAGAAATTAACTGAGTTTGATATACGGAGCCATCATTATTATAAGTATCTGGTATCAAAATTCCATCTTTGTTGGCCATATTTAATAAACCGGACAACATTGTTGATTTTCCAGAACCTGGTACACCTACAAAATATACGTCTGTCCTTCCTTCTTCCATAGCAGGAAGTTGACTGATATCTTTAAATATCGTAATTCTATTTGAATTACAATAATGCTTTAAAGAATTAATAGTTCTGGAATTGATACCTGCCTCCGCTAAGTCATCAAAAGTGTACGCTCTATTATTAATGTTTGCTTTAATTTCATCAGCACTGGTTTTTCCTTTGATTACTTTTTCAATCAATTCATTTTTTCTATCAGCAATCTCTTGAGCTTGTTCTTTAGTTCTCTGTTCCTGTTCTTTTGAAATAAAAGAATTGACAATCTGATTAATTTTTCCAAGATCTAAGCCTGCATTACGGAATTCATCGATACTTATGTGACCAGTTTTGACTACATCAATTAATTGATTGGTATCAAGATTATTGCAATTCTGCAATAATATATTTTTTTTACGTTCGTCCATTGTGATGCTTTTTTGTGTTTTGAAATTAATTTATATTTCTATTGTTCCTCTTTGTGTGCTAATACTTTTACTATATTTTTTACTTTTACCAGAGTTATTATACCCTCTCACTTTGTGCGATAAAAAGGGAATTAAAATAAACAGGTGAATAACTATAATAATGATTAACGGTAGAATATAATTTGGGTGGAACAGCGCATTCAACTTTTCCGGATTATTTAGGGGTAATAATTTTTTATTATAGGATATAGTAATAGGGGTTTTGTCAACTGGGAGTTCCGCAATTTTAGAATTTATTAACTTACCGCTTTCATCGACATATTCATTTAATTTAGAATAAGTAGCCATTAGACTCAATCTTTTCCAGTTATCAAATACACTTTGATATTTTTTACTATTTAACGCTATTGTTTTTGCTATATTTTTAATGTTATTGTCAATCTTTGCTCTATAAGGTGTCACTTTTGCATTGGCAACTTCTTCAACATTAATGTAATCCGGATTACCTAAAACGGCAGCATCAATATAGAAAGGTCCTGATATCAGTTCGACACGAAGCTTGTCGTTTCTTGTAGTTTTATATAGAGATAAGTTTGTTTTTAATTGAGCTTCAAAATTGAGCAAATCATTGTTTGCTCTTTTATTGTAAACTTGAAATAAACTATCAACGAGTGCTATTTTTTGAGAGGCCTCAGACTTAATTTGTACTTTACAATTGTATTCAATATTGATAAAATGGGACATTAAATTAAAGCTGGCATAACCAAGCACTAGGAAAAACACCCAAAATAATAACGAGGCATGTAAGAAGTTTTTTCTAATCATCAACTCTTTGTTTTTCTTCAGGAGCTGTATAACAAAAAAGTAACATACTACCAGAAATAAGCTACCTACCATACTGAGGACAAGATTGCCTTCAGTAATATATAATAACCCCATGAAGTTTCCGATAAGAAGTACTAAAAGAAATATGGACGATATTAAGTCTACGAATAAAAAGTTTTGTTGTTTCATTAATTAAGGGTTTGTATATTGATTATTATTTAATTACTATAATTTTAGTTTAGTGAACTGATTACATCAACTATTTTTAAATTGTTTTTATTTATAGAGTTCCTATTTAGAATCTCTAGTACTTGTTGGTTGGTTGCGTTTTTATTTTTTGATTTAATTAAACCCACCAATCCTGAGATAATTGGTGCAGCCATGCTTGTTCCTTGTAATATTTCGTAACTATTTCCTGGTTTAGCACCGTATATGTTCATCCCTGGAGCATAAATAGTTGTATTTGTTCCAAAATTCGAAAAGTTTGCCTTGTTCCCATTATTATCTACCGCTCCAACTTTAATGGTACTTTTAGCTCTTTGAAACGGATCAAATCCAGATAAGACATTACTATTACCGGCTGCTAGAATGCAGGTAACATTTTTTGAATTGGCATAGTTGAACAAATCATCCCAAAACTCTTCTTCGTCTTTAGCACCAGAATTTATATAGTCTTTTTGTTCCTGAAGTGGTAAATTGACTCCCATAGGGATTTGCATACCTAAGGATAAATTGATGACATCTGCTTTGTTCTTTATGGCGTAAAGTATCGCATCAATTATGTAAGTATTGGTCAACATTCCGTTTTGGTCTTGTACTTTAATTGGCATAAAAGAACAATCTGGACATATCCCAACGAGACCTTGGTTGTTATTACCGTTTGCCACAGCTGTTGAAGCGACATGTGTGCCATGGTTTTCTTTACTAGGACTTACATCCGTAGTTTTGTCAATAACATTGTAGGGTTTGACTGCCTTGTTTTTTAATTCAGGGTGGTTAAGGTCGAAGCCATTATCAATGACAGCAATAACAATGTTTTTATTTCCAGTAGTTTCTTCCCACGCTTTATCTATATTTATTGCTTTTAGATACCAATTGATGTTATTGTCTTTGAGTTTTGGGTCGTTAAAATTTTTCACATAGTCAAACAGTGTTTCGTCCCACACTAATAATTTGTATTGGTCTAATTTTGCTTTGACCTCTGCTTTAAAATTAACCCTATCTTGTTCGGGTAATTGTACTTGTAATCTATTGACAACACTATCTAAATAAATAATTTTATAATCATCTGAAGGATATTTTTCTTTCAAATCATTGGCGAACTTAGCAATAGAATTAGTCGTGTTCTTGATGGCAATATTGACTAAATTTGAAACAATTCTCCGTTTGTTTACGGTGTCATTAATTATTTTAGAAGTGTCAATCGGGATTATTTGACTTGCATTTTCAGGCAAATAGTCTTGTTCCCAATATTCTTTCTCAGTTGATGGATTATTTTGATAAGTGACAATAATTGGGGCGTTTTGTACGTCAGTATTAACTAGCATAACAAACCAAAATAAAATGGAAGCAACCAGCCCTAATAAGAGTAATATAAAATAACTTACTGGATATTTATTTCTATTCATAGGTGTATTTTATTGCGGACAGTTAAGTAGATAACTCCACGAAGTTCCATCTTGCGGAGCGGCAAGTTCAACAAAGCAGAAACTTGGATGTAAGATGCCAGCGTTGTATTTAAAAGAAATAGAATTTCTTCCGCTTACCAACCCATTAGATGATGCGATCACTTTACCGTCATAAATAATTACTATACTATCTGGAATGTTTTCCATATCAAAATCAACAGTCACAGTTCCGCTTTTTGTTCCTAATTCATGTTTTGTTACGATTTTTCCTAAACCACCTGATTTTACAGAAGCATCACAGTTATAAGTGTTATCTATTTTAATTGAATCGGGTTTTTCAATAGTAGCACCAACGGTATTAATGTTTTTATAAAAATCTCTACATTCTGCTAATTCATTTTGCGAATTGCGGTAGTCAGTATTAACTCTCTCAATATTGTTTTTTAATAGTAACAGGTAAATCAGTACACCAATCAATAAAAAAAACAGCAAATAATACAACCACCAATATTTGTAAAAGAAATTGTTCATTCGATTTAGATTAAATGTTATTTATTTTGTTTGTTAGTGTCATCAATTGAAAAATTGCAATAAGCATAATTAGCCCCAGTAGAATTAATAAAAGCCACCAGTATTTTGAAGCAAACCATTTAAGGAATTCCAAAAAACCGGATGATTTATGGTTAATATCTTCGTCTATAAGCACCTCTTCAAAAACGATTTCTTCGATAAGATCTTCCTCCTCTATGAAATCGTGGGAAATATTGGTGGGATTAAATTCTGGAACATTTTTTTCTAAAGGTTTTTCAATACTAGCAACAATTTTTTCGGGAATGAGGTCAAGATTTTGGTTTTTGGCAATATTGGGTTTGTATAGTTCGTTATTGTCAAACTTCCATCCCCAAACAATACAAATATCTTTACCATTTGAAAAAATAAAATTGTCCTGACGGTTGAACACTTTGGTCAAAAGTTTTGCCCAATTTTTATTGTTTTCGTCATTTGAATTTGAAAGTTGTTGAATTTTAGCATTAATAACTTCTATAAATTCCCAATATTTCATTAGTGCCGTTTCAGCTTCTGCGGTGTTTTGCTCATTTATATTGACAAGATTTTCATATACAGAAAACCAATCAAACGCATACCCGTTTTGTACGGGTTTAGCTAAAATACTTTTATAATTCTTCTCTAAATTAAATGCTAAAAAGTTGGCTACTTTGTCATAATGATTGAACAGATAACTGTTATCATGTGATATAGGCACAAATTTATCTGTAGGAATTTGATGGAATTTGTTCATAGAAACTTAATTTAATTTGAATTCATTAAAACTATTAATCAATTCTTTCAACTGGTTATTTGCTTTTTCATCATAACTTACAAATCCACAATTCACTAGTAATGAAATTCTAAAAAACTCAATCCATTTGTTGTATTTTTCTAAAACAATACTGTTAACATTCGTTTTGTCATCTGTATTATTTTCAAATAAATTTTGTATTGTTTTTGGATCAACTGTTACTGTTTTATTGTAAAACTTAAAGTCATTACTTGTCTTTAAATTATCAATTTCAATTAATTCTTCATTTGTGAAATAGTTTAAGTCAAAGTTTATCACTAATTCATTTATTAGTAAGGAGGAGGTTTCTGCCAAAAACTCTTCAACACCACGATTTATATCCGTTTCAGAAACTATATCGTTTAATATTCGTTCTAGTTTATCATTTAAACCTCTATTGTAAATGATCTTAGTCCAATGTTCGGCTATAGTTAATAAGCTATTTTGACTTATCCCATTGCTAATGAAGTAATCATGGTTTGAGACATTACTAATCTTTGAAATCCAATAATTAAGCACTAACTCTGTGTAAAAATGTGCCTTTGACTTTGTTTCATTTTTAGAGAATAAGTTTTCTTTTTTAATGCCTTTTTTTGTTAAAAAATCTTCTACTTCTTCATTTGACGATAACCACAACTTCTGTTTTAATATTTCAATAATTTCTTCAAATGAATTTACATTCTGTAATTCTGGATATTGAGAAATCAAAATATTACTTTGATCAAAGTTTTCTAGATTTTTTTGATTGACATTGACTACAATGTTTTCATTCAATAAATTATAAACCTCCACCGGTTTCAATGATGATAATTCAATCAATTGGTTGAAAGCAGTAATGTCTTTCGCCAGAAAAGAGTTTAAAGAGAATTGAATGTCATTCACGCTTTTCATACTGTTGGCTCTCAGTACAGATAAATCATCTGAATGTAAATGTTTGTTTAAATCCTTTTTCAATTCAACAATTAGACTGTTGAGTTTATTGATGTAATGATTTGTTTTTGTAAGATTATTTGAAACTTCGGTTAAATTATCAATGATTAATTCAGATCCATCATAGTTTAAGTTAGCAGCAACTTCCCAACTGTTTACAGGAGAATCAAAATGATTTTTAACGAAATCAAAATTCAAAAAAGAATCTTTCAATTTCTCTAAAAACGGAACTCTTTCTTCTTTAGGTTTTAATTCGAAACCAAATTCCTCAAACCCATCAAATGAGTCCGTAGAATACTTGAAGTCTCTTAAAAGGTAGAAGTTTTTAAAATTTACTTGTCCCTTGGTCCAGTCGATATGCCAGTCCTTAGTCTGGGTGACAATTTCATTCTTAAAAAAACGATTAAAGCGAGTATCCCATTTATAATCCAGTTTTTGATAATCGTCTGCATATTCGAAATCATTTGTAGTATCATATTTTAGTTGATTGTTAAAAAATGTGAATATTACAAATAATGGTGGAATGCACGACTCTTTTAAAGATTTGGATCTCTCATAAGAATTAGTTCCAATATTTTTAGAAATCCAATTGAATAATAGAGAAGGTATCTCATTTACGTCGAGTTGCTTATCATTAGTACAAAACAAAAGATTATTAATATTGAAATCGTCAGAATATTTATTGAATAAATACGATACTTTTCCTCTTAACAACATGTCAGGAATAATTTTAGCATCTATATCCTGGATTTCAAGCGCCAGTCTGCTTCTCGCGCCAGGAAAATCTAGTAAGTCAGAATTTTTTAGAAACTCTTTACTCTCAACGAGTTCACTCGGAATAGAGAAGATAAGCTCTGCGGTTAGTGCAGTTATTAGTGATAAATTAATTGTGATTTGCTCCCCGTTTTCTTTTTTTACTGTTGTATGCTTAGTCGAGTTATTTAGCTCCTTTAATCGTTTTACGTCTAAAACTTCTCCTTCGCCTCTCAACACTTCGTTGAATGCTAAATAGACCACTGAATCGAAATTCAAGGTTTTTAAATTAGTAATTAATTTCAGAAAAAGTGTGGAAATATGTTCATTCTTATTCCATAGAATGTCAAATATCCTTGGCCATTCCTGATATTCAAATCCAGAAATAATTTTACCAATTCTTTCAAAGAATCTTGATTCGATCAAGCCCTCAAACATGATTGTATGTTTGCTTAAATGATTTTCAAAATATTCTTTGATTTCTAATAAGTCGAATTCATTTATCGCATTTTGTTTTGGATTGGAATAGCTATCTTCAAATGACTTGATATGAATATCCAATTCTTTGCTCTTAGCAAAATCTGCAATCTTTTTTAAATCAAGAAAAAAGGAATCTAAAACAATAATTACGATATCTTTTGCAGATAGTAATTTTACTTTAATTGGAAACTCTTCAAACTTAATTTCATTATCAACCGTAAATCTTGTAACCACACCAGTACTTTCGGCACCGACACCAGGAGGATTGATGTCTTTAAGAAAATCATACTCCTTGTTATTGTTTCGGATAACGAATGGCTGTCCGTGGCTACTCAATAAATTTTTAATCAAGTAGGACTTACCTACTTGGCTGCCCCCAAAAATTGCAATAACGGGTTTTGAATCTATGTTGTTGTGTACCTTGTTAAATGTGTTTTGCGAGTTTTTTAATTTTAATAACAGACTGTTTTTTTCTTCATACTTCAAATTATTTTCCACCCATTTAATTGAGTCGGTCAATTTATTGATGTTTAACTTTATATTTTGTTTTAAAACGGCTATATCTTGTTCTGAGTAGTGTTTCATAAATTAATTATCTGGCATTTAAAATAAATTCGCAAGTGTCCAACCAATAACCATTTTCGTTATCCAAAGTTTGATAATTCAGTTTAAAAAATTTATTTGATTTATCATTACCCTCTACATCTTCTACGCTTTCAATTTTTAATTGTTCTTTAGAGTCGTCAATTTCTCTTGATAAGGTAATTTTTAAAGGGAAATTTTGATTGATTTTATTTTTTTCAATATTGATTTGATCTTCATAAAAAGTGTTTTCCCTATTTGGAAAACGATTCTTTATTGTTTTTCTAATTTCTTTGTTGTCCAGACTGATATTATATAAATCGGAAACGGGATAGTTTTTGGATATATATTTTGCATAGCCAAATTGATACGGTAGTGAATGCACTAAAATGCTGTTTTCATTTTTAGACGGGGTGAGAATAATTTCTTTTGTATTGAAATTGCTTTTTACAATATAATCGGCAGTTGAAATCAGCTTTTGTTTTATGATTTCAGTATCAATTTTCAGGTCGTTTATTTTTTTAAGTTTTCCTGCCATTAATGCAATTATTGCACCTACGCTAACCATTGTTTTTGGATCTTCTACAAATCCTCTGTTGTCTGAAAAAGGAAACCATTTGCCTATCCAATAGGTGTTTAAATTGATTAAATTGTTTGGAGAAATTGTTAGATACTTTAAAAAGATTTCTTCCAAGCTATTTAGTGAACACGGTTTTCCTGAAAGCACAATATAATCACACTGATATTGGTTCAACACCAAACAAAGCTGTTTGACCATACTATCAAAAACAGAACTTACAATAGCATTGATCTTGGAAGGATTGATATTCCACCTTATGTCTAGAAAGTTGAATCCAAAATGTCTTTCGAAATACTTGATTAACTCTTTATTTTTGAAATCTTTTCCAATTATTTGTTCAAAAGATAAAGATGCATTTTCTTGTCCATTGGCATTTTTCAGGTAATGCATCGCTAGTGGTATTGCTACTTGATGAATAAACGCCTTACGCATCATTTTAGCGACATATCCAATGTTATTTGAATCTTGCCCAAAAAAACCATTAAGTTTTTCAGAAACATTTTCGATTCCTTTGGATTTCGCATAGTTTTCAATGACACCCGTACAGCCTTCATCTGATGGAGAATTTACCGTTCCTTCAATGATGACTTGTTGAATGATCTCTTTCAGTAAATCGTCACCCGCTATTTTAAAACTGTCCCAATATTGTGGGTCTGGTTTTATATTAATAGTCTTGTCGTCTTTGTTTAGAGAGTAACTGGCAATCATCACATCTGAGGTTCCTGCACCAATATCAACCGAGCCCACTGTGATTTTGTCTTTGTTTTTAAAAAGGTAATTGTCAATTACATAATTGTTACCTTGTAATTTTTTAGAAAGTAAGCTGTAAATGAAGACTAATTGACAACTTGTAGCCTCATCATATATCCAATCTTTTCTTTCCTCTAAATCAGGAAGTTTTTTTGCAATGTCTTTTATAGAAGGTATAATTTCTGGTAATTCAAACCAAAATTTATTTTCATTAGAATCAAAATAATACTTTACATAATTATTTAGCAGTTTACATGCATCTTCAGCTGCTTCACGCAATGCTATTTGTTCATGTTGAATCATGCCGGTCGGACAAGAAATAGTGATTCTTTTTAATGTTCTTGGTATAGTCAGATTACCGTGGTCTTCTCTAAATTTATAGGAGTTTATTTGAACGTAAGAGTGTATTAAAAGCTCTAAGAAAACAAACTTCATTAATGAATTTCTTGAGAACATCGATTTTGAACCAAATACTTCACCATTGGTTAATGCCCCATCAATTTTTAATTGCTCTGAAATTCCACTGAGATATACCTTTTTGATTTTATTAAAGTCAGTTGGATAAAATTCCCACTCTTTTTCAGCTGGGTTTTTATCCCATAGATACCTCTTTGGACTAGAGTTATGGGTTTTTAATTCATATCCTAAATTAAGATTGATGCTTGAATTATTTATTAGGGTTTCTGCCTCATAACCAATTCTCATAAAACTAGGAACAATAAACTTGTTATTATGATATTTTTTTTGGTTGATGGTTCCAAAATTAGATTCACTAAAAACCAAGTTCATTGGAAATGGTTCATTGTACTCTAATTGAGGATTTGAATAATCTTGAATGATTATTTTTTTTACTTTTTCAAAAGTAAAAGGCGCATCGTTATCATTTTCAAATAATAAAGCACAGGTAGCTGAGTTACCAATATCAATAACTAAATCAACAGGAATTTTGGTAGTTTCGTCAGTAAATAATTGTAATTCTGGCGTTTCCTTTAAACTCGCAATCCATTTTACTAAAAGTATATAATGGGAGATGTATTGTTTGATAGGTTGCTCATAGCGCAATTCATCATTTTTACCATAGAACATGTCGGCTAAATAGCCCTCAATCCATGATGTTGATGCATTGGTACTGAATAAAAAATTACTAATGTTGATTTCATTAGTATGAATTTTAAATATATTTTCTTCTGGATTTAAGCTTAATTGAGGTCCTGTTTTATCGGATTCGTTTTTAGCGAGAGTGGTGTCAATAGCTAAAACTATTTTCACCTTTTTATATTCGTCGTCACAGTCAAAGTACAGTCGTGCCCAGTCGGTCGGATACATGACATCTTTATTAATAGAATTATCTTTGAAATAAGGAAGCGGAATCCATTTTTTTTTGAAGTTTTTTATCGCTTTTTTTAGATTACTAGCTTCATAAACATCAACAATCTCCTTACAAGTGTTTAAGTCAACTTCCTCTTTTAATTTATTATTTACAATATAATCGTTGTCTTGTAATTCCTGTTTTCGATAGTATTTTTCATCACCATCAATAGTTACTTTAAATAATGGATCTAGAGTAAAATCTAATATGTTTGTGTCAAATGGTTGGTGGAAATATAGTTTATTAGTCTTTGCAAAATCTAAATTGATTTCAGATTCAAACTTATGATACTGAATGCTGGAATTAGAAATAAGTGAAATTCTTTTCATCAATCGATTTTTTTTGTAAAATTATTTTTAATTAGATATTATGAAAAATTGGCTTATCTTTTCATATGTGATACAGTTTTGTGGTATGTTAAAAGAGCAACTTATTTCAGAATAATAGTAAACAAATCGTGTTTAATTATAAAATCGTTGTAAACTTAGTCTCAATAAATTTTACAACTTTACGGTTTTCCTCATTTGAGGAAAATAAATATTTAATTAGATGTCCATTTTAATTTGTTTTTTGCATCGCATCATAGTCCTTTGGTTGTAAAATAAGGGGTTTTGGAATGATTGCACAATAC
>NZ_AJXL01000056.1 GCF_000264055.1 Flavobacterium sp. ACAM 123
ACTAATATAAAAGGTGTATTATAGTTGGAAACCATAAGCTAAACGAACTGCCGCTTGTCCAACACCATTTCCTATTGTACCATTACTATTCATTTTTGGAAAGTCTGAATAATGCTCGTATCTCAATGAGACATCAATATATTTTGTTGCGTATCCAATACTTGGAGCTAACAAGAACGAGGTTTTATTGTAACCGTTCGTTACAGCAAAAGCAGCACCAGCTTCTCCCATCACATAAAACTCATCATTCCATATGAAAGCTTTAAAACCTGCTTTTGCTGGGATAAAACCTAAGTCACTTCCATCAGCTTCGCTCACAAATAGGTTAGTAAAACCAGTAGTCAAAGTTAAAGAGTATCTTTTTGTTAAATCATATTGTAATCTTGCATCAGCACCTAAAGCTAGTTTGTATGGATCCTGAGTAGCATATCCACCACTAACACCAAATCCTAATTTGAAACCTTGATCATAATTTTTAACTTCTTTTGTTTCTTGAGCTTTTACGTTACTTGCAAACATCATTGCAATTGCGCAAGCGAATACCATTTTAATTTTTCCTACAGTTTTCATAATATGAATTATATTGTTAAATAAAATTTAGTCTTTTCTGGTTGTTTAAATACAATCAAGATGACTGGTGCAAAGGTAGATTGATAAAAAGCTTTAAAAGTTATAGAATTATCTGATTTTCTTATATAATTCTGGAACAATTCAAAGCTTCTAATTATATTTGCCATCAAAAAATAGTAAAGTGAATTTTTCTAAATATACTCAAGAGTTTTCATATAATTTAAGACTAGCATACCCAATTATTTTGGGGATGCTAGGACATACAATTGTTGGAATCGTAGACAATGTTATGGTAGGTCAGCTAGGGCCAACAGAATTGGCAGCGGTTTCGTTAGGTAATAGTTTCATTTTTATAGCTCTATCCTTAGGTATTGGTTTTTCTACGGCCATAACTCCACTAGCAGCAGAGACGGACGGGAATAATAATATTGAAGAGGGAAGAAGCGTATTTCATCATGGATTATTTTTATGCACGATATTAGGTTTCACCTTATTTCTGATTATATTTTTTTTAAAGCCTTTTATCTCTTTAATGGGGCAACCGGATATTGTGGTCGAAATGGCAAAGCCTTATCTTGACATCGTTGCTTTCTCTCTTGTACCACTTATTATTTTCCAGGCATACAAGCAATTTGCTGATGGGAAATCAGATACTAAAACTTCTATGTGGGCCACTATCATTGGGAACATCATTAATGTTATCGTTAATTATTTCTTGATTTATGGGATTTGGTTTTTTCCTCAGATGGGAATTGTGGGAGCTGCGATTGGTACGATCGTCTCTCGTATTTTTATGTTGGTTTTTATGCATTACATCATGATTAGAAAACCAAAGTTTTATCCCTATTTTGAAAATTTTAGCTTAAAAGAAATCAAGAAGAAAATGCTCAATAAGATTATCAGTTTAGGCTTCCCTTCGGCTATGCAAATGTTTTTTGAGGTAGGTTTGTTTACCGGGGCAATTTGGCTTTCCGGGCTTTTAGGAACGACGAGCTTAGCTGCTAATCAGATAGCCTTGAGTTTAGCTTCTTTGACTTTCATGTTTGCCATGGGTTTGAGTGTAGCGGTAACGATTAGGGTAGGGAATCAGAAAGGACTGATGGATTATGTAAAATTGCAGCTCGTGGCGCGATCTATATTTTTGTTGGCGATACTTCTTGAGACTGTATTTGCTATTATTTTTATTGTTTTTCACCAATATTTACCTCAAGTATTTGTGAATGTCAACGATATGCAGCATGTAGTGGAGACCAAGGAAGTAGTCGAGATAGCCTCACAACTGTTATTTGTAGCGGCATTTTTTCAAATCTCGGATGGAATTCAAGTTGTTGTTCTTGGCGCTTTAAGAGGTTTACAGGATGTGAAAATACCAATGTACATTACATTTGTGGCTTATTGGGTTGTTGGTTTTCCAATTTCGATTTATTTGGGGTTGTATACTGATTTAAAAGCAGCTGGGATTTGGATAGGATTACTCGTGGGATTATCTTTTGCCGCTTTATTTTTGTATCTTCGCTTCTCTCGGCTAACAAAAAATTTGTTGTTAGAGAAATATACAAAATAATGTTATCCTAACATTGTTACTTCTAATTCGTTTATTAGTCTTTTAAGACTAATAAGCATTCAAAATTAAAATACATGATACTACTCATTATTCTAGGCATAATCTTAGTGGTTACAAGCTTTACTTTAAAAACGGATCAAAATCCATTATCGAAATTTTCAAATCTTTTTAAAATCATCGGTATTTTGTTGATCGTTGGAGGAGTTTTTACATCAGCATTTAAGCAAATTAACGCGGGAACGGTAGGCGTAACATCCTTATATGGAAGTGTACAGCCGGGTATTTTAACAAGTGGTCTGAATGTGATTAATCCACTTTTGGATGTGACCGACTTTGATATCCGAACACAAAATTACACGATGTCTTCCGCTCCGTCTGAAGGAGATCAACAAGGAGATGATGCGATTCGAGTATTGTCAAATGATGGACTTGAAGTCGTGATTGATTTAACGGTTTTATACCGTGTTTCAGGTGTTGATGCCCCAAGGATTTTTAAAGAAATAGGGGTGAGCTACAAGGATAAAATTGTGCGACCAATTACGAGCACACGTATTCGTGATAATGCAGTTTATTACGATGCAGTGGCTTTATACTCTACTAAAAGGGTTGAGTTTCAGGACCGTATTTTCAAAACGATTCAAGCTGATTTTAAGTCAAGAGGTCTTATTCTTGAGCAATTATTGATAAGAAACATCAATTTACCAGCTTCTGTAAAAGCATCTATTGAAAGCAAAATTAATGCGGAACAAGATGCGCAAAAAATGACATTCGTGCTTCAAAAAGAAAAGCAAGAAGCAGAACGTAAAAGAGTAGAAGCTCAAGGTATTGCTGATTACCAAAGAATTATTTCTATTGGTTTAACGCAGAAACAACTGCAATATGAATCCATAAAAGCACAAAAAGAATTAGCTGCATCAGCAAACACTAAAATTATTTTTATGGATGGTAAGAATAATGCCTCAGTAATTCTTTCTGATAAATAGATTATATTTGTTGCAACGGTTATTAGCTTAAGCGTTGCAACGAATTTAGCAATTAATGATTTAACATTTATAAATGGAATTACCCAAATTTTTATTAGGCGATAATACTGATTTTCAGGAAGATATATTTATTGTCCACTTAGATTATCCAAGATTCATCATCAACCTTAAAGATGATGAAGTAGAATTTATTGAAGACGCGGAAGATCTTGATGAAGGGGAGTTAAATCTCGAAATGGAAGGATTAATCGTTTTGGCTAACGAATTTTATGACAGAGAAATGGAGCGTTACGAGAAAGAGTAGCTCTAAATAACTATTTTTTTTATTGCGAATCTGAATGATACATCAAATAGATTTACTCGTTAAAATATTTTTCCAATAATAATTGAGCGGCTGCAAATGGTGATATTTCACCGTTTTGTACCGCTTTTTTATTTGAATCCAATAATGTTTGAATTTCACTATTGTTATAAAAATTTAGTTTTAGTTGCTCGTTGATGGTTTCTAGCATCCAATATTCATTTTGTTCGGAACGTTTTGTGTTAAAATAATCGTTGCCTTTTGTCTGTTCGACAAATTTTGCAATCGTGTCCCAAACGCCTGATATTCCGTCTAAAGTAATCGCACTACAGGTGGCTGTTGTGGGTATCCAACCTGATTTTTTTGCCGGAAACAGGTGCAGTGCTCTGTTGAATTCTGATTTCGCGAGTTGTGCCTTTCTAATGTTATCACCATCCGCTTTATTGATGACAATCGCATCTGCCATTTCCATAATACCTCGTTTAATGCCTTGCAATTCATCGCCGGCTCCTGCAATTTTTAATAACAAAAAGAAATCCACCATACTGTGAACCGCTGTTTCGCTTTGGCCAACACCTACCGTTTCTATTATAATCGAGTCAAAGCCGCAAGCTTCGCAAAGTGTAATTGTTTCCCGTGTTTTTCGCGCTACACCACCTAACGTGTCTCCTGACGCAGAGGGACGAATATAAGCGTTTTTGTCCTTGACTAATTCTTCCATACGGGTTTTATCTCCCAAAATACTTCCATGTGATATCGTACTGCTAGGATCAACGGCGAGCACAGCTACTTTTTTTCCTAATCCAGTTAAATGTTTTCCAAATGCTTCGATGAAGGTACTTTTTCCAACTCCTGGAACACCAGTTATTCCTATGCGAACTGATTTGTTCGCATGAAGTAAACAGGCCTTAATGACGGTATTGGCTCTAATCAGATGCGCTGGATTTGTACTTTCCACCAAAGTAATAGCCCGACTCAAAGCAGTTATATTACCCGATAAAATACCTTTAACCAGTTCTTCTGCAGAAGGCTGTACTTTACGGTATTTTTGAATGCTTTTTACTACAGTGGGGCTGAAAATTTCTGGTGGTGGAATTCCAGCTTTCTCGTTAAGGGCAGTTTGTTTTATTTTGTTGTTTTCCAAAGTTTAAATTCATTTTAGTAAAATTAACACTTAAACATGAGTTATTAGAATTTAATCCGCTTTTTAAGTAGAATAGTTTCTCAAATCCCTTTCAAATCTAATTGTTGAAAAAAAGTACATTACAATGCAAAATAGAGAGAGTTTTACCAAGTGATAGTGCTAAATTAGCCGATATATTTATTATGCTATGACAACCTTTATTCTCATCTTTTTTTATTTAGTGCTGGGCATTGCATTACAAAGAGTAAAGAGGTTTCCTACCAGCAGTTATAAGTTATTAAATAAGATTGTAATTTACGTTTGCCTACCTGCTTTAGCTCTGTACTTCATTCCGAAAATTCATTGGAATAATCAGTTGTTATTCCCCATTGGAGTAGCGTGGATAGGATTTGTAGTTGCCTTTGTACTGTTTCGTTTCTTAGGAAATAAATATGGCTGGTCTAAAAAATTGATCGGTTGCTTAATCTTAACAGCAGGTCTTGGAAACACGTCCTTCCTCGGGTTTCCTATAATAGAAGCGCTCTACGGTCAGGAAGGTATGAAAACAGCCATACTAGTGGATCAACCCGGAACTTTTGTAGTGCTTTCCACTTTAGGGATTTTAGTTGCTACCATGTATTCTAAAGGGGAACCAAATGGTATCCAGATTTTTAAAAAAATAATGCTGTTTCCTCCGTTTATCACCTTTATTATAGCCTGTTTGATGAATGTGTTCAATATTGATTTCCATGAATGGATCCAGTTTATCCTGAAAAAAATAGGTAGCGGAGTTACCCCATTGGCCTTGGTTTCAGTAGGGCTCCAGTTGCGTTTTGAAAGTAGGAGTCAACATTGGCGTTTTTTGGGACTTGGATTGTTGTATAAGTTAGTATTGACACCGGCTATAATCTATCTTTTGTATGTTGTAATTTTGAATCAAAATTCTAAAATGATTGAGGTAGCTGTCATGGAGTCAGCGATGGCACCAATGATAACTGCCAGCATATTAGCTACTACACATGGCTTAAAGCCGCGCTTAAGTAGTATGATGATTGGTTTTGGTATTCCTATTTCTTTTGTCACGTTAGCTTTTTGGTATTTTGTGTTTCGTTTTCTTTAATTTTTTATTCCGATATGAATACTATTTCCACCACTGACATAAAATCAGAGAATCCTGCCTTAGTTCAAAAAACAATTTATTCGGTTTTGTTTTCCATTGCTTTTGCTCATTTGTTAAATGATTTAATGCAATCGGTTATTCCGGCAGCTTACCCAATTCTTAGAGAAAATTTTAATTTGAACTTTACCCAAATTGGGTTAATTACTTTCGTATATCAGCTGACAGCCTCTTTATTACAGCCTTTTATCGGTTTTTATACTGATAAAAAGCCGAAACCTTACTCATTGGCCATTGGTATGGTGTTTACCATTTCAGGATTAGCTTTATTGTCGGTGTCTAGTCAGTTTTGGATGATATTGGTGGCGGTTTCGCTCGTGGGTATTGGTTCTTCGATATTTCATCCAGAAGCATCCCGAGTTGCTTTTTTAGGCTCTGGAGGTAAAAGAGGTTTGGCACAATCTATTTTTCAGTTGGGTGGCAATACAGGAAGCGCTATCGGACCATTGTTAGTCGCTATAATTGTGGCACCTTACGGACAATCAAATATCATCTGGTTTGTAATAGTGGGTATCTTAGGAATATTCGTTTTGACTAAGATCGCCGTTTGGTACCAAAATCATTTGAATTTACGCGCTTCTAATAAGATGCCAAATGAGCAAGAAACAGTGCCGTTTTCGAAGAGAAAAATAAAGATTTCTATCGGCGTATTGCTACTCTTGATATTTTCAAAGTTCTTCTACATGTCCAGTATGTCAAGCTATTTTACATTTTACTTGATGCATAAATTCGGACTCAGTATTCAAGAATCTCAATTTCATTTATTTGTGTTTTTAGCTGCAGTGGCCGCGGGAACATTAATAGGAGGGCCTTTAGGCGATCGTTTTGGAAGGAAATATATCATTTGGATTTCAATTCTGGGAGCAGCCCCTTTTACCTTGCTTTTGCCGTATGCTAATTTGTTTTGGACCGGAATATTATCAGTAATCATAGGGATTGTTATTGCTTCTGCTTTTTCGGCGATTTTGGTGTTTGCGCAAGAATTGATGCCGGGTAAAGTGGGTATGATCTCTGGATTATTTTTTGGTTTTGCTTTTGGAATGGGAGGTTTGGGGTCGGCTCTTTTGGGCTATCTAGCTGATCAGACAAGTATAGAATATGTTTATAAAATTAGTTCTTTTCTCCCTTTATTGGGTGTGTTTACTTATTTTTTGCCCAATGTAAAAATGAAAAAAGTAGAAGTTAGTTTTGGTTTTATTTATGTAGTTATAGTTCACTATTTTTTGACTAACTTTAGTTTAAATATAAAGAAACTATGGCGACACTACGATTAGGAGATATTGCTCCAGATTTTACAGCAGAAACAACAATGGGGGAAATTAATTTCCATGAATGGGTTGGGGATTCATGGGCTGTATTGTTTTCACATCCCGCTGATTTTACTCCAGTTTGTACTACTGAGTTAGGAACTGTTGCAAATTATTATCCCGAGTTTGAAAAAAGAAATACCAAAGTAATTGCATTAAGTGTCGACGGATTAGAGTCGCATCTAAAATGGATAAAAGATATTGAGGAAACTCAAAATGTTACTTTGCAATACCCAATTATTGCAGATGAAAGTAAGACTGTTGCCAATCTTTATGATATGATTCACCCGAATGCCAATGAAACCTTTACCGTTCGGTCCGTTTTTATAATTGCACCTGATAAAAAAATCAAGTTGACATTGACTTATCCAGCTTCTACGGGAAGAAATTTTGATGAAATTCTACGCGTGATCGATAGTCTGCAGTTGACATCAGAATACAGTGTGGCGACACCTGCAAACTGGAAAGATGGTAATGATGTGGTGATTTCACCTTCAATTCTAGATAATGATATACCTGCAAAATTTCCAAAAGGATATCAGCAAATAAAGCCTTATTTGAGAATGACTCCTCAGCCTAATAAATAAGTCTTTAACGATTTTTAAAATTTGAAAAGTATAATGAAAGCGATTTTATTATACTTTTTTTATGCTTAAAATGGCTAGGAGAGGAACTAGTTTTTTTGCGATTAGTAATAAATAAACCCAAGATAATGACTCCCATACTTATAATTTGACTCAGAATAATTTGTTGATTTAGAAAAAAATATGCCAATAGTCCACTAAATACAGGTATTAAATAATAGATTAAGGCGGTTTTTTGTGTGCCAATTATCGTAATGGCTTCATTCCATAAATAATAGGAGACTAACGAGGCAAAGATGCCAACATAAGTGGTAGCAAAAATTGTGATGGAGTCAAATTTAACTTTCCTGTAATAGAGGTGTTCCCAAAGGTAGAAAGGGAAAAGGAAAAGGACTCCCAAAATAAAAACACTGAATAGGAATACTTTGGATGGTAATTCCTTTGGTTTCAGCCTGACTAAAATGGTATAACTCGCAAAGAAAAAACAGGCAATCAGCATTATTAAATCACCTATTACAAACTTAATTTGAAACAAAGATTGCAAAGAGCCTTTGGTAATCAGTATTAAAACACCTGATATGATTGTTGCAATTCCAATGATTTTCGTTTTGCTTACTTTTTCCTTAAAGGCTATTCGCGATAGTGCGACAATAAATAAAGGAATGGAAATGGCAATTAAAGATAGGTTGGCAGCTGATGTCGTTTGTCCGGCAAAATAAATCAGCGTGTTAAATATTGTGATTCCAAGTAAGGCTGTGACGGCAAGGAAACGAATATTATGACTAATTACAATACGGCTTTTAATGGTGCTCTTAATCGCAAAAGG
The DNA here is from genome assembly GCF_000264055.1 of Flavobacterium sp. ACAM 123. Taxonomy (GTDB): domain Bacteria; phylum Bacteroidota; class Bacteroidia; order Flavobacteriales; family Flavobacteriaceae; genus Flavobacterium. The sequence continues at coordinate 8,436 of NZ_AJXL01000056.1, forward strand.
CGCTAAAACGATACAAGCGACTGTCCACCTCCAAAAAGCCAATCCTACAGGTGGAATGTGGCCTTTTATTCCGCTGGCAATCACAAAATTCACTGACCATAGAAGGGTAGCGCATAATGCGAATAAAAGGCCCTTTGTCTGGTTATTCATGTTCCGAAATTCTATAAATGTGGTTTTTAAATGAGCTTGTTTATTTTAGCATGCTGCAGCAATATTATTGTTTTAGCATCTTTAATTTGGCCAGAAGCGATCATTGCGTATGCTGCGTCGTAAGACATTTCCATGACATCTATATTTTCCTGCTCCTGTTCTAAACCGCCGCCTTCACTTACCTTCAAGGAAGCGTTATATTCTCCAACGAATAAGTGTAGAATTTCAGTTACGGCGCCGGGTGACATGTAGCTTTCCATTACTTTGTCGACTTTTGTAATGCGGTATCCTGTTTCTTCCTCCGTTTCTCTAATAATGCATTGTTCGGGATTGTCTTGGTCTAATAGACCGGCGCAAACCTCAATCATCATTCCTGATGTATTCCCGTTCAGATAGGTTGGTAAACGAAACTGGCGGGTAAGAATCACTGTTTTTTGTTCCGAATTATAAAGTAAAATGGCTGCTCCGTTTCCACGATCGTACACTTCTCTTTTTTGAGTAATCCAAGAATCGTCCTTTTTTTGGTACTCGAAAGTTACCTTGTTTAGCATGTAATGGTTGTCAGATAGTAAATCAGTTTGTTTTATTTTTATTTGCGGATCTTGCATTTAATTTTTTTTTATAGGGTAGTAAAAGGGTTACTTCTGTAATTAAAAAACGCTCTGAAATTTCAGAGCGTTTTTAATCTTATTTAAGGATAGTTTGTTTTCTGTCTGGTCCCACAGAAACAATTTTAATGGGAACTTCTACTTCTTTTTCAATAAACTCAATATATTCTTTTAATTCAATAGGTAATTCGTCATAGGTAGTCATACCAGTCAAATCTGCTTTCCACCCTTTAAAGTTTTTATAAACTGGGGTCACGTTTTCTGGCTCGATGTTATAAGGAAAGTGTGCTATTTTTTCTCCTTTGTAGTTGTAATCAGTACATACCTTCAAAGTTTCGAAACCTGAAAGAACATCTCCTTTCATCATCATCAATTGCGTAACACCGTTTACTTGGATAGCATATTTAAGTGCCACTAGGTCTAACCAACCACAACGTCTTTGTCTTCCTGTAACAGATCCGAATTCATTTCCTACTCTAGCCATTGTTGAACCGTCTTCATCAAAAAGTTCTGTTGGAAATGGACCGCTTCCTACACGAGTTACATAGGCTTTAAAAATACCATATACTTCTTGAATCTTGTTAGGAGCAATTCCTAAACCGGTACAAGCACCTGCAGCTGTCGTATTAGATGATGTTACAAATGGATATGTTCCGAAATCTACATCTAGTAAAGAACCCTGAGCTCCTTCACATAGTATTGATTTACCTGCCTTTTGAGCTTGGTGTAAATACTCTTCACTATCAATGAAGTCTAATTTTTTTAACTCTTCGATAGATTCAAAAAATTCTTTTTCTAATTCGGCTAAGTTGTATTGAATATTTACGTCATAAAATGAAATCATTGCCTCATGCTTGTCAGCAAGTGCTCTGTATCGCTCTTTAAAATCTTCCAGTTCGATATCACCAACACGAATTCCGTTTCTACCTGTTTTGTCCATGTAAGTTGGCCCGATACCTTTCAGTGTAGAACCAATTTTTGCTTTACCTTTTGATGCTTCAGAGGCAGCGTCTAACAAACGGTGTGTTGGTAAAATTAAATGTGCTTTTCTAGAAATGATTAATTTGCTCTTGATGTCTAAATTAAATTTTTCCAGACCTTCAATTTCTTTATTAAAAACAACAGGATCTATAACTACCCCGTTTCCAATTACATTTACAGCGGTTTTATGAAAAATCCCAGAAGGAATAGTTCTAAGGACATGTTTTATTCCGTCAAATTCTAAAGTGTGTCCTGCATTTGGACCTCCTTGAAAACGAGCGATAATATCGTATTTTGAGGTAAGTACATCAACTATTTTTCCTTTTCCTTCATCTCCCCATTGTAATCCTAGTAATAAATCTACGGCCATTCTGTTTATTGTTTGCAGTTAATTATTTAATGATTGAATCTCTCGAAAGCGATTCGTGCTTTTTTAAATTTCAGTATCTGATTTTGGTTTTTTCTTAACTCCGTAAAGATAGAGGGAGTGATTAGTAATATCAATATCAAATATTTCTTCGATTGTTTGTTTGATACTTTGTATTCTTGGATCACAAAATTCAATTACTTCTCCGGTATCTGTCATGATAATATGATCATGTTGTTTGTCGAAGTATGATTTTTCGTAATGTGCTTGGTTTTGACCAAACTGATGCTTGCGTACCAAAGCACAGTCCAACAATAACTCGATTGTATTGTATAGTGTAGCTCTACTTACACGGTAGTTTTTATTTTTCATTTTGATATAAAGATTCTCTATATCAAAATGCTCTTCACTTTCATAAATTTCTTGTAGGATAGAATACCGTTCTGGAGTTTTTCTATGCCCTTTTTTTTCAAGATACATTGTAAAAACATTTTTTACAATTTCTTGGTTTTTGTTGTTATCTGTGGAAATGAGTGTCATATCTGGCAAAGATAAATTATTTATTCTAATAGTTTTCAAGTTTAAGGACTTATAAGAGTATAAATTGTGAGTTTTGAAACAAAAAGAACCTAATAACTGCACTGCTCAACGAGTCCAAAAGAGCGGTAATGAAGTTTTAATTCTCTTATTGTTATTTTTTATAAACTCGCGTTACCTTATCGATTCCGTCGATTTTTTTTATATTATCGATTAGTTTATTCAGTAATGTACTGTTTTGAACTACAACTATTAATTGTCCTTTGAACAGTCCAGCATCTCCATTTAAGGATATACTTTGAATGTTAACCTGCATATTATTCGAGATTACTTTTGTCAACTCATTTGTAAGTCCTAAAGTATCCATTCCCGTAATATTTATAATGGCTTTAAATTCTTGTTGCGACGAATCAATCCATTTGGCTTGCATGATACGATATGCATAGTTGGATTGCATGGCAATGGCATTTGGACAATCTTTTTTATGGACTTTTATACCTTCATTTATAGTGACAAATCCAAAGACGGAGTCTCCAGGAATTGGATTACAGCAGGCGGATAGTTTGTAGTCTAATTTATCTTGTTCTTTACCAAATACAAGCATGTCATAATTACTACTCAATACTTGTTTGTGGACGTCTGCATCAGCCGTTGGTCCGGAACGTTTTATTTTGCTTTTGAAGAAATTGATTAAAGTGTTGCTTTTTTGGGCGGCATAGTCTTTCAATTGTTGATTGTCAATTGACCCCACGCCAACTCTGTAAAACAAATCCAAACTGGTTTTTAATTTAAAGAAATTTACTAATTCATTAATCACGCTCTCACTTAAAGTTATTTTTAGATGCTTCAATTTACGAGTTAGTATCTCTTTTCCGTCTTCAGCAATTTTTTTTGTATTTTCGTTTAATACATTTCTGATTTTATTTTTTGCTCTTGATGTGGTAACGTAATCAAACCAGTTAATGGTGGGCTTTTGATTTTGAGAAGTAATAATTTCTACCTGATCTCCATTTTTTAATTCATAATTTAGAGGAACTAATTTACCGTTTACGCGCGTTCCGCGAGTTCTAATACCTATTTCTGAATGTATGCTAAAGGCAAAATCCAGCGAAGTTGCTCCCTTCGGCAAGGATTTGATGTCTCCTTTTGGCGTAAAAACGTAAATTTCTTTGGAGTACAGATTCATTTTAAAATCCTCAACAAAATCTACGGCGCTAGTTTCTGAATTTTCGAGCGCTTCTTTGAGTAGGTTCAACCACGTATCCAATCCACCTTCTTCGGTGGCGCCATTTTTATATTTGTAATGTGCTGCATATCCTTTTTCAGCGATCTCGTCCATACGTTCGCTGCGTACTTGTATTTCTACCCAACGCCCTTTTGGTCCCATTACTGTAATATGCAATGCTTCATATCCGGTAGATTTTGGGGAGGAGATCCAATCGCGCAAACGGCTTGGACTTGGACGATAATGGTCGGTTACGATGGAATATATTTTCCATGCCAGAAACTTTTCATCATGCGGATTTGCTTTGTAAACGATGCGAAGCGCAAACTTGTCGTAGACTTCGTCAAAACTTACATTTTGAGCAAGCATTTTTCTTCTGATAGAATAAATCGATTTTGGACGACCCTTTATCATATATTCTACGCCTTCAGCATCTAAAGACGCCTTAATCACATCAGAGATGTCTTTTATATAGGCATCCTGTTGGTCTTTGGTCTCTTTTATTTTACTTACTATGTCGTTGTATATAGGTGGTTCAGTATATTTCAAACCTAAATCCTCTAGTTGTGTTTTAATGTTGTATAATCCTAAACGATGTGCTAGAGGAGCGTAAATGTATAATGTTTCTGAAGCAATTTTAATTTGCTTGTAATTTTCCATCGACTCCATAGTTTGCATGTTATGCAACCTATCTGCTATTTTTATAAGAATAACGCGTACGTCGTCATTAAGCGTCAACAACATTTTGCGAAAATTTTCGGCCTGCATTGACACATTCATGTCCTTCTGAACTAATGAAATCTTAGTTAAACCTTCTACCAGCTGCGCTACTTTTGGATTAAAAATCCGTTCAATATCCTTCACGGTCGTAGGGGTGTCTTCCACAACATCATGTAATAATGCTGCAGCAATAGAAGTGGCTCCCAAACCTATTTCCGAGGCGACTATTTTTGCCACGGCGATGGGATGGAAAATATAGGCTTCTCCTGACTTTCTTCGTTGTTCTTTATGGGCCTCCACAGAGACATCAAAAGCCTTACGGATCAGTTTTTTGTCTTCTGTAGACAAGGTTTGATAACTGATACGAAGTAATTCTTTGTATTCTTGAGCAATTGCCTTGTTCTCTTTTTCTATGTCTATTTCTGTCATAACGCCATGGTTCATCATTTAAAAACAACTCTAAGATGTGAATTATACAAGTAGATTTTTATATTGAAAAGTAATCTATTTTAGTCTAATTACGCGATGTCATCGAGAATTTTTGTTGGCTTTTTATTTTCGTCTAAAGCCACAAAAGTAAAGTTTCCAGAAATCGCCTTTTCTCTATGGTTGCTGTACATCTGTTCGATATAAATTTCAACTTTGACATCTAAACTGGTATTCCCAATACGAGTTATTGTGCCTATAAGTTCGATAATAGTTCCAGCTGGTATGGGCTTAGTAAAATCAATTTTGTCAGAAGAAACAGTGACACACCTTTTTCTAGTAAATCGAGTGGCAGTAATAAAAGCGACTTCATCCATCATAAAAAGAGCTGTTCCTCCAAATAAAGTATCATAGTGATTCGTAGTATTTGGAAAAACGGTTTTAAAAATTCGAGTTTCTGCTTGAGCAATTTGTTCTTGTAGATTCATGTCTTAGATAATTAGTAACTAATTGATTTGCTATATTTTTTTGAAATCTAAATCCTGGAAATCATAACTGAAATCAGTTAAATCAGAGATGGGATTCATTTTTAAAGTAATGGCTTTTCCGTCTTCATCAAAGGTAAAAAAAAGATGAGCATCTGCATGTAAATAGGCATTATTCCATTTTACAGCATAGTTTCCCTTTTTATAGAAAAACACCTCTCCAGTTAGCTGAGAAGAACGTTTAGATTCAAATAATAATTTCCCTTTTTTCTCGCTTATTACAACATCTCCAAACCATTTGTCTTGATACGTACCCGTGATAGAAGCGAAGTCAACTTTTACTTTATTTTTTTTATTTTGCGCAACAATAGCCCATACTTCATCAGTCACTTTATCAGCACTCTCTTCATTGGCTTTTATTCGGTTGCTGTAAATTGTCACATAATCTTCTGAATAAATATCTAAATAGCTGTCTTTAATAGTGTTTGTGATCGCATTAAATGCAGCACCTGATTGTTGATTCGTCAACACAATAATCCCTAACTGCAATTCAGGAATATAAGTGGTTTGCGTTACAATTCCTTCTAGGCCGCCGGTATGTGTCACTTGTTTGTATCCTTTTACATCACTTAAAAACCAACCTAGTCCGTATCCATTAAAATGGGTGTTGTAAGGAGCTCTCGTTATAGTTGGAATAATAGTTTGCAATTGCCACATTTCATCATGCTCTTTTTCGGAGAATAACTGCTTGTTTTCAGGACCATATTTTCCGTTATTCATTTGCATGATCGCCCATTTGCTCAAATCGTTGACACTGGAATAAATTCCCGCAGCTGCATCAAAAAGTTGATTTTGATAGCGTTTGATTACTTTTAGCTTTCCATTGATAGGTACATGAGGGGCAATGACATTAGTTGAGTCTTTTAAGCGAACAAAAGAAGCTGCGCTATGATTCATTTCGAGTGGTGCCATAATGCGCTCTTCAACAAATTCACCCCAGCTTTTCCCGCTAACAACATGAATTACTTCGCCGGCAACTATATACAAAAGATTATCATAGTCATATTTAGTTCTGAATCCCGAAACAGGCTTCAAGTATTGTAAGTTTTGAATAATATCAGTGACAGTGAAATCACTTCCATCAGGCCAAATCATTAAATCACCTGCTCCAAGCCCTAGCCCGCTTCTGTGCGTCAATAAATCACGAATGGTGAATTCCTGTGTTACGTAATCATTGTACATTTTAAAATTAGGAAGGTATTTAATGACTTTATCATCCCATTTTATTTTTCCTTCATCTACTAATATAGCTAAGGATGCGCTTGTGAAAGCTTTACTGTTAGATGCGATACCGAATAAAGTATTGGCATCTACTTTTTCTTTTGTATCTATCGATTTTACTCCGTATCCTTTGGCAAGAACTACTTTTCCGTCTTTTATAATTGCTACTGCAATTCCAGGGACATTAAATGCGGTTAAAGTGTTGCTGACCAAGGCATCAACTTGCGGTTCTGTGATCTGTCCGAAAGAAAGCGTTGTAGTGATTACTGTTATTAGGGCAAATAATTTGTTTTTCATATTCTTGTTTTTTGAATTGTGTTTTTCTTTTTTATTTCTGAAATCAAAAATTGTTAATTTAAAACCCTCGTTGTCTTTTAGCTTCAAAAATCAATATTGCTGCAGCAACAGAAACATTCATGCTGTCGATTTCCCCTTGCATCGGGATTATAATATTTTGGTTCGTAGCATCACGCCATTCTTGGGTCAAGCCAGTTGCTTCAGTACCTACGACTAATGCGGTAGGCGTGGTATAATCTTGTGTATGATACGCTGTTGCATTTTGCAATGTGGCACAATAAAAATTAATTTTTCTTTCTTTTAGGAAAGCAATAATTTCTGCTGTTGTTCCCGTTGCAATTTGGTTTGTAAACAAACAACCCACACTGGAACGCACGATATTCGGGTTATACAGATCACTTTTAGGATTGGCAATAATTACGGCATCAAGATGAGCTGCGTCTGCAGTTCTCAATAAAGCACCAATATTTCCTGGCTTTTCAGGTGCTTCGGCAACAAGAATCAGTGGGTTTTCTGATAATTTTAAATCAGACAGTTGTTGTGATTTTGTTTTGGCTATAGCCAAAATACCCTCGGTAGTATCACGATAGGCCAGTTTTTGAAATACATCTTTGTTAATTTCAATTAGCTCCGTTGTTCTCGATATTTTTTTCGCTTCACTTTCAGAGCAAATTTCAGGATTAAATAAGACAGTATCTATTTCATAACCTCCTTTTAGCGCTAAGAAAATTTCGCGTTTTCCTTCAATTAAAAAAGTCCCTGTTTGTTTACGGTTTTTGGCTTTTTCTTGCAATAACACCAAAGATTTTATGAATGGATTTTGAATTGAAGTGATTTGTTTCAAGATATTCTAAAATTTAATTATTATTTAGATTACAAAGATACATAGAGAAAATGCAGTTTTTAAAAATTGAAACAGAATATTTATAAATCGAGGCATTGATTCCATAGATATGTTTGTTGGAACTATTTTACACGAGTATTTTTCTTTAATTTTGCGGCAACCGTTGGTAGATAAAACAATTCGGTTTCCTCAACTTAAACTCATAGAAGGCATGTTTCATTTATTGGATATCATTGGAACAATTGCTTTTGCGTTGTCGGGAGCGTTGACTGCCATGAGTAAAAAGCTTGATCTTTTTGGCGTATTTATTATTGCCTTTGTAACAGCAGTAGGTGGAGGCACGTTGCGGGATGTCATGATTGGTACAACACCTGTGGGTTGGATGCTTGATTTAGAGTATGTTTACGTAATATGTGCGTCTTTTGGTTTAGCGCTATTATTCAGAAAAAAATTCGAGAAATTGCGTACCTCATTGTTTCTATTTGATACTATTGGATTAGGGGTATTTACATTGATAGGTCTAGAAAAGGGAATGAATATTGGGCTACATCCCATCGTTTGTATTGCTTTAGGAACAATGACCGCTTGTTTTGGCGGTGTTATTCGGGATATTTTATGTGCTGAGATTCCGGTAATTTTTAGGAAAGAGATATATGCAACTATTTGCATCTTGGGTGGAGTTGTATTCTTTATGCTGAGAAAATTTAATTTAGACAATGATATATTATATCTGATTACCTCTTTGGTAATTATTTCGTTTCGGTTGATGGCGGTGAAATTCAAATGGTATTTGCCCACTTTAGAAAATAATTAGTTGGCCAATCCAAAATTAATTTGTCAAGTACAAGAAACCCACGAGCGGATGCGGGTAGTCAGAATCGTTTAGATTAATAACATAATAATAAGTTCCGTCAGGACATCTTTGGCCGTCTAAAAGCACTCCTTTGTTAGCATAGCCATCCCAATCACTTGTCTTGTTGTTTCCTTGCCAGATTAATGCACCCCAGCGATTGTATATCTCTATTTTAAAATTTAAGAAAACATCACGTAGTCCTTTATTTGCAAAGGTATCATTGCGAGTATCATTATTAGGAGAAATAAAGTTGTACACTGTGGGAGTACAATTTTTAGTATTTAATTGAAAAGAAGTAATGCTATAACAGTACTCGTTTTTCACTCTGATGTAAATTGTCGTGGATGTTTTATCTGTAGTAAAATTAGAGGTGTTGTATATTGGAGTAGCTCCATTTTCAACTCCAAGAGTTGCCCCTTCCAGCGAGGTATGAAAACTAACGGCGTCCTCAGCCGTGACTTTAACTATTTCGCCATAATTTGAAAAGTTGAAAGAACCAACTCCTAAACCTTGGTTACAGGACTCCATGTCAGGTACTAGATTGATTTTCGGAGAAATCCTCAAAGAAATATTTTTAAGACTACTTGAGTTGTTTTCTTCGTTCAGTTCTGTTACAATTCCAATTCGGTTTCCGTTATCATCGACAGAAAATTCTAAATCAAAGATATTTCTATTGTTTTCAGGGATGTTTAAGGTGATTTTATTATTTTCTTTTCCGTCAATTGGAATGCTGTTTTGGGTCTTCGTAGTGCCTATCAATATTCCATTTGCATATATTGCGATTGGTGTTGCAGCAGGGATAATGGCGGTGCTATTGGTATTATAAACGCTATAGTCAACAGTGATTTTTCTAGAGTCACATGTTAAATCAATGTTGTCAATACGCAGTGTTGCATCTGGTAATTGACTGTTTAATTTGGTGACAATGGCATTGATCATGACAAAATCTTGACCAGAAGTAAGTTGGATTTGTGCCGAAGTATCCCCAATGCTAATATTGTTTTGAATGCTATACACATCTAAATCCATATTGTAAAGCGAAGTGGAGCCTGTAAAACTGTTGGTCCCGTTAAACGCATTGTCTACGGGGTTCAAGGGTAAATTACTGATTGGGTTTCCATTGATACGCAGGGTTTCATTAACACTTATAAAGCGGTCGCCTTCCCAGGCAACAAATCCTATTTTGGCGTCTTTATTATCAATAACATTTAAACTGTTAAGGGTAATGTTTATTTCATCGGGGACATATTGTAAACCATCGTAAACAGTCAGTTGGTTTAAAGGTAGGTTGGCATTTTTATACACTACGACAATTGCCCAACCGCCAAAGTTGGTTGCATTCCAACAATAATAATCTATTACGTCCCTTAAGTCTAATTCACTTAAATTATAAATGCCACTTCCGGTACTTTTAACTTGTGCCGTTATATCGGCAAAAGCACTGAAAAAAGGAAGTCCTGACGCACCTTGATTGACTCCATAGGTTCTTTGGGCAGTAATATCTTGATCATTTAGTTTAACTTCAAAATCGCCAAAACCAGATCCAGCCCAATATAAGTAGGCACTTTCTATTTCATCACCCGGATTTAAGGCCAATGATGCTGATGAACTTGTATTAATCACGCAAGGTCCGCCGGTACCATTTTCAAAGCGGTTTAAAGTATTTCCAAAAAAAACAAAATCAAATCTCCCATTATATTGACGGTACAGCGAAATATCCTGTCCGTAAATAGAAGAAGACAAAATAAGAAGTAAAGTAAAAAAATAGTAGTGTAATTTTAGCTTCATATAAGTTAAGGTAGCGAATCTAAATTTAGTGATTTATTTTTACAAATCTAATTCGATAAATAGTAAGATATTTATCGAATAATTGTTTAATTTCCCACTATTTAAAAATTGACTTTGAAAAAATACATAGTAAAACAATACGAATCTAGCTATTTCGAACAATGGAATGCTTTTATAGGCAAAGCCAAAAATGCCACCTTTCTTTTTCATCGTGATTTTATGGAATACCATGAGGAGCGATTTCAAGATTATTCCTTACTGATTTTTGAAGGAGCTGCACTAATAGCGGTATTGCCAGCAAACCGAGTTGGAAATACTGTTTACTCTCATCAAGGTTTGACTTATGGCGGATTAGTATACTCCTCTAAAATAAATGGAGAAAAAGTAGCAAGTAGTATTGACTCTCTTTTGTCTTTTCTTAAGCAAAATGGGATACAGTTTTTTTATTTTAAACCAATTCCTTCTTTCTATCCTACTGGCGGGAATAAGGAGATAGATTTTTTTTTACTCAAAAAAGGAGCGTTTCTAGAAAGAAAAGAAATGAATATGGCTATAAATTTAGCCATGCCATTAACGATTTCAAAAAGTAAATTAAAGCACTTTAGAAAAATCGAAGAGCTAGATTTAGAAATAGTCGAAGAACAGCAATTAGAATCTTTTTGGCAATTGGTTCTGGAGCCAAGATTATTTGAGAAATATGATGCTAAACCAGTTCATACGCTGGAAGAAATGACGAAGTTAAAGGAAATTTTCCCAGCTACGATCAAGCAGTTTTCGGTATATGATAACAATGCTATTATAGCGGGAATTACACTATTTGAAATGGATTCTGTTGTGAAATCGCAATATGGAGCTACCACTAAAAAAGGGGAGGAGTTGCGGGCATTAGATTTTTTATTCATTAATTTAATAAAAAATACAAAGAGAAGGTAAACTTTTTTCGATATGGGTATTGTGAATGACGATAATGAAAAAGGATATCATGCTGGACTTTTGAAACAAAAAGAAGAATTGGGTTGTTCTGTTTACAGTCAGGATTTTTATAAAATGAATCTTATATGATACCATTTTTAGATTTAAAAAAAATAAACACACCATATGAAGTGGGTTTTCAAGAGAAATTAAAAGCGGTGTTAGATAACGGCTGGTATATTCTGGGTGAAGAAGTCCAAGCCTTTGAAAGTAATTTTGCTAGATATTGCGGGGCTAAATATTGCATCGGAGTAGGGAATGGTTTTGATGCCTTGACACTCATTCTTAAGGGCTACATCCAATTAGGGAAATTACAAAAAGGCGATGAAGTTCTTGTTCCTGCGAATACCTATATTGCTAGTATTCTCGCTATTGTGGAAGCCGATTTAATTCCAATTATGGTCGAGCCAAGATGGGAAACCTATAACATCAATTCCGATTTAATCGAAGAAAAAATCAGCTCAAAAACCAAAGTGATTCTCGCTGTGCATCTTTACGGACAATTAGCAGAAATGGATTTGATAAATGCAATTGGGGACAAACACAACTTACTAGTGATAGAAGACGCTGCCCAATCTCATGGAGCTGTCAGTAATCAAAAATCAAAAGTCAAAAATCAAAAATCAAGCGCAGCATATAGTTTCTATCCTGGTAAAAACCTAGGCGCACTTGGTGATGGTGGGGCCGTAGTTACAAACGATCTGGAATTAGCTAAGATGGTTTCTTCACTTCGTAATTATGGGTCAGAAACCAAGTATTACAATGATTATGCGGGTGTAAATTCAAGATTAGATGAGTTACAAGCCGCTTTTTTAAACGTGAAATTACCGCATTTAGATACTGAAAATGAAGAGCGAAGAACGGTCGCGAGAAGGTATTTATCAGAGGTTAAGAATGATAAAATAATACTGCCGAAATGGGATTTGACACACAATCATGTTTTTCATTTATTTGTGATTCGAACAGAAAATAGAACGGAGTTACAAAAGTACTTGCATGAAAACGGAATACAAACTGTGATTCATTATCCGGTTCCGCCCCATAAACAAAAAGCATTGTCTGAATACAACACCTTGTCTTTCCCTATTACCGAAAAAATACATGAAACCGTGTTGAGCTTGCCCATAAGTCCTGTTTTAACTAGGGAAGAAGTAGCTTTTATTATAGCAATTTTAAATAAGTATTAAATAGTGACTGATAAATCATCCTACGCCCAAATCGTTAAAACGACTTCACTTTTTGGAGGAGTACAGTTTTTGGGTATTATTATTTCAGTAGTTCGTACAAAATTGATTGCGGTATTTATTGGGCCAGCAGGGATGGGTGTTATTTCGTTATTAAATTCAGCTATCAATATCATTAGTAGCGTTTCTGGTTTAGGAATAGAAACCAGTGCCGTAAAGCATATTTCTGGAAAATATAAAAACGATGATTTAAAAACGGTTTCTAATACGGTTTCGATTGTTAGAAAGCTGGTTTTGGTCACTGGTATTTTTGGAGCACTATTAGCTATTTTCCTTTCTTCCTGGTTGAGCTCACTCACCTTCGGAAATACGGATTATACCTGGGCCTTTGTCTTTATTTCTAGTACGGTATTGTTCAAACAATTAGCTTCAGGACAGTTGGTTGTACTGCAAAGTTTGAGAAGAATGCGACTTTTGGCGAAAGCCAATTTCTATGGAAATTTAATGGGTTTACTTGTTTCTATTCCGGTGTATTATTATTACAGAATAGATGCTATCATTCCCACAATTATTATAATTTCCCTAAGCGCCCTTGCATTTGCATTTTATTTTTCGAGGAAAATAGAAATTCCAAAAAGCAAATTGACGACTAAAGAGTTGATGATTGAAGGAAAAGACATTATTAAACTAGGTTTATTATTAACTATTAGTGGAGTATTGACGTTGCTATCTAGTTATTTGATTCAAATTTATGTAGGTAAAGTGGGAGGTTTAGAGGAAGTAGGTTTTTATACTGCGGGTTTTACATTATTAAATTCTTACGTTGGAATTATTTTTACGGTAATGAGTACGGACTATTTTCCCAGGTTATCCTCGATAAGCGATGATAATACAAAAGTGAGGGAGAGCGTAATTCAACAATCTTTCATCTCCATTTTAATTATAACCCCAATCATAATTCTGTTTTTGACCTTCATTCCGATGATTGTTAAAATCATATATACGCCTGCATTCATTTCCATTATACCAATGGTTTGTTTTGGTATCTTGGCCATGTTGTTTCGGGCGGTATCTTGGTCGATGGGGTTTATTTTGATAGCCAAGGGAGATTCTAAGGTATTTATACAAACGGCTGTAGTATTTAATATTCTTTCTTTGTTTCTAAATATTGCAGGATATTATTTCTATGGACTGGAAGGACTTGGTTTTAGTTTTTTCGTCTATTATGTAATTCATTTTTTTGCATTAAAAGTAATTACTAAAAAGAGATATGATTTTTATTTCGAAAAGGATTTTTATCTCCTTTATTTAGTCTGCATCGGGATGTGTATTGTTACTTTTATGATAAGATATGTGCCTAATGCAACTTTAAAATACAGCTTAATGTCGCTTATGGTATTGTTGTCAATAGGGTATGTGTTGTATCATTTAAATAAAAAGATGGAATTAAAATCTATTTTTCAATACGTTAATACAATAAAAAAAATGACTGATAATCTTAAAGTAGGATATAGAAAGTTTAAACGCGGGTACCATAAGCTAAAGTTCTACTGTAGTGTGAATTGGACTAAAACACTTTATTTTAATTTCAAGAAGTTTCCTTATGACATTGCTAAGAAACTACCTGTATTTTTTTATGGGAAAATACATTTTCAAAGTATTAAAGGACGAATTGTCATAAATGGACCAATTAAAACAGCAATGATTGGATATGGTCAGCATTTTGAAACTGCCACTAAATCAAAAGGGATAGCGGAATTTTCACTTTACGGGACCTTAGTCTTTAATGGTTATTCGCATTTTGGTAAAGATGTGATTTTGTACATAGGCGAAAATGCCCAATGTGAGTTTGGATATATGTCTTGTTTAGGGTCTGATGTTCAGGTGGTTTGTACTAACAAAATTGTAATTGGCGATTGGTCTGGTATTGGTTATGAATCTCAAATAATAGATACTAATTCGCATCCGATGAAAAACACTGAAACGGGTGAATATTATCCAATATCAAGTCCAATTTACATAGGGACCCATAATGCATTTTCGAATAGAATTTCGATAATGGCAAATACTAAAACTCCAGATTATTGCGTAATTGCATCCAATTCCCTGTGTAACAAAGATTATACGAATCTTGGAAGCAATATTTTAATTGGAGGTATTCCTGCAAGATTGCTAAAAAACAATTACTCGCGTGACTGGGAAAATGAAAAAGAACTTTTAAAAAAACATAAGGTAATTGAAATATAAATTATTGAGGCAAATGAAATTCGTTTGTGTTATTATTTTGCTCATTTATTTTATAAAATTTTGCAGGGTTTCCAAACCATATTTCATTTTCTGGGACATTTTTGTTTACGAAAGACAAAGAGCCTAAAACGGTATTATTTCCAATTTTTATTCCGTGTTGAAGCACGCAGCTGGTTCCTATAAACACATTAGCTCCAATTTCTGCACCTCCCACTTGTTTCATATTTGTGTTCAAATTGTTCGACATCATTTTTGGAGAAATATAGGTGTTATCGCCAATTATTACACCCCTGGCTATTATGCTATCATAGCGAATAGTTACGTTATTGCCAATTTTGCAATCTCCAGAAGAAGAGATTCGAGAATCTATATAACAATTTTTACCAATAATAGTTCCTTCTCTAAGTTCTACATAATTTTTGATAATAGTATTGTCACCAATGACAACATTGTCACCAATGATGCAAAAATCACCAATTTTGACATTATTTCCTATTTTAGCTTTACTTGATATTATATTGGTTTGCATTTTTTGAAAATTTATAGAATAGTGTTATTAGACAAGATGTTTTTGGATCTTATACTGCTTCAAAAATAATATTATTTTTATAAAGCCTCTTATTATTTTTATTAAAAATAATAAGAGGCTTTATTGTTGCAGTCTAAAATAC
>NZ_AJXL01000057.1 GCF_000264055.1 Flavobacterium sp. ACAM 123
AACCTATGAATGTGCCTTGTGGAGGATCTGAGGAGTCGTATGCAAATCATTATATTACAACTTATAAGGATGTGGTAGATGTTCAAATTACTAATGAACTTACTGGAAAAGCAAAATGCTTAAATGATTTATTAGATAAAGATGGAGATTCTTTTGTACAGAATTTATTAGCTAATTTTAAAGGTGAATCAGAATTTGATATTACAATTGCATCAAAAGATGTTGTTACAAAAAAAGACAAAGACGGAAATATTATTGGAGAATTGAATGGAAGCACGGAATATACCCCTGGAAGCACATTAATAAACATTGAAATCAGCACCTCTAGGACCGAATCTCATTCGGCATTAGAAGTCGCACGAATAATTATGCATGAATATATCCACGCAGATATTTTTAGAAAACTAAACACTACCGACAATGTAAGTGGAGCGTTAGATTTTAAAAACACATATGAAAAATATGGAAATGCCCATGGGACTATGGCAGAATTATATCTCGATAGCTTGAAAGAAGCTCTAAAAACGTTTCATAAAAATGTACTAACTAATGACTACAATAACTACATCAACTATTATGGAGAAGAGTCTGCTGATGCTTTTTATGAGGCGATGGCTTGGGGAGGGCTTAGGGATAACAATGTTAAAGCTTGGGTGGATTTACCCCCAGAAAAAAAAACTGCCATACAAGCACTCGCTGACAGAGAAATTCTTTTGTCAAAAATAAGTCCTTGCATAAAAGACTAAACATCATAAATGAATTAAATCATGAAAATAAACATTTCACTTCTTATACTATCTTTTTTTTCTGGGGCCACTCTAATGGCTCAAGAGAGAAAAAAAGACACTCTTTTTTTCTCTCTTGATTACTATTATACAATATCACCTACAATTACCCCAAACCTCTCAAACCAAATCTATTCTGAGCGGATTGAATTTAAAAAACAACAATTGAAACATACAAAAACAAATGGTTATATATTATTTGTTGGTGATGGTTTTTTAACAAAAGGTCTGAAGCCTAAAAAAATTCTATCAATAAAAGAGTATATTGAAAACAGAAAATTCTATTTCGATGGACAGTACAACCAAATAATAGATAAATGGAAACTTAAAAATTCATTGACGGATAAACACACAATATACTTTGTTAATGGAAATGAATTTATCCATCCTAGATATTTAGAGTACTATTCTTACTATCCAATTGGTAAAGGAGAAAATGCCATTAATAATAATAATGTAAAAGATACGCTATTTTTTAAATTGGATAATAGTTATATTAATGAATCAAAATCTGTTGCTGAACAGTATTTACTCAAAGATGGAAGTGGGTCAAGTAGCGGTACCTTTTTCTTTAAAGAATTTAAAGAAAAGAATAATCTACACCCTACACCAAAAGAAATACTCAGTCTTGAAAATTTTGTCCACTCCTCAAGGTTTTACGATAAAAATAAGCAGCAAAAATTAGATGATTACGAACTAGCTAACTTTTTTAGTAATTATGTCGTGTTTTTAGTCGAAGACATTCATGGCAAAACGAAATATATTCAAGTAAAGTCAAGCTTTCTGATTGAATAAATATCAAAAAAAAATTTGCTAGCTTAATCGTGACATTATTAATTTCTAGCTGTTCCTCAGTCAAAGAAAACTTGTCTCCAATAAATACATCTCTAAAATCTAAACTTGAAAATCAGGAGTAAATTGTAATTATTTTTTAACACACCCTAAATACCACTAAAACTGGGTATTTTATTTACAATTAAATAGCTGTAAGTTTGAAGACGATTTTTTTCATACGAAAAAAAACTAATTTTAAATTATATAAAGCATTTCATAAAAATGTGCTCACAGACGATTATAATAAATACACTAATTACTTTGACGAAACGCCTAGTGATGCTTTTTATGAGGCTATGGCTTGGAGCGGACTTAGAGACAACAATGTTAAAGCTTGGGTGGATTTACTCCCAGAAAAAAAAGCTGCTATAGAAGCACTCGCTAATAGAGTTCCTAATTTAAGTAAAACAGTACCTTGCCCTACCTCCTCCAACTAAATAGTAAAAAAAATCCAAACTAGGTATTGAAATTTCCTTACCTAGTTTAGATTATAAAATTTTAAAACTTTAAATATGAAAACAGCAATTCTCCTTTTACTATCTCTATTTATAGGCCCTAATTTACAGGCTCAAGAAAAACAAAAAGACACACTCTTTTTTAATTATAACAATAAATACATTAGAACACTTGTTGAAATGCCAAACGAGTTTTATATAAAAGATGGAAGTGGCGCTAGTTACGGTAATTTTTTCTTTAAAGAAGTAAAAGTCCTAAATAATCTAAAACCAAAAAAAACCTATGTCTTAAAAAATTTATACGATCCTCTAAATACTATGATAAAAATAAGGAACCACAGTTAGACGATTATAAACTAGCCTTTTTTTTAAACAATTATATTATTTTTTTGACAAAAAGAAATAAATCAGAATATATTCAAGTTGTGGCAGCTGTTAGAATTGAATAAAACTATAAAATTAAGATGTTCCTTACCCTAAAATAGACTTACAAAAAGACATAGAAGAGTCATAATTTAATTTAAAATAAAAAGTCGGTAATGAACCCTGAGATTCGTTGCCGGCTTTTTATTTTACTTTTATTTAGATTAAATATAAATAATTATTATATTTGTTTCAAACGATTGACTCATGCAAGAAATGAAACAGATATATTATAATGATGCCGGTACTTCTTTCTACTGGAGAAAAGAGGACGAAGTATTAACTGATAAAGTCCAATTGATTTTTAGAGAAACTGGTTTTTATTTTAGCCGATATGAACTGAAATTGTTTCAGTGTTGCATTCAAGAAAGTTATATTATTAATAACTGCTGTGATGATTGTGCCCTGAAAAATAAATGCCACAAATTTTTACTTAAAACACCTTGTTCTCAAATTGATTTAGCCGTTTCCATGGAAGAGTTAAACTCGGTAAAAGACCTAGTAGAAGGTACTTTGTTTAAAATTAATCTAGATGATTATTTATACGGTGAGGGAATGAATTAATTCTCATATTTTTTTATTTCGAAAGTTTCTCCATCGAAAACTCCATAAGTAAAATAGCTGATCCAGTCGCCCAGATTGACGTATTCTGAATTTTCTCCTACACTCACTTTCATCGGTAGATGGCGGTGTCCAAAAATAAGATAGTTGTAATGTTTCGTTTCCAATTTTCTTTTAGAATACAAAATCAACCATTCCTTGTCTTCACCAAGGAAGGTTATATCCTCATCGCCTGAGATTAATTTATTTTTTACCGACAGGTATTGTGCCAAACGCACTCCAATATCTGGATGTAGCCATCTAAAGAGCCATTTAGAAAACGGATTGGTAAATACTTTTTTCATTCGTTTGTATCCCATATCACCAGGACCTTTACCATCTCCGTGACCAATGAGGAATGTTTTATCGCAAAAAGTAAATTCTTGATTGTCATGAAACACAGGGATATTCAATTCTTTTTGGAAGTAATCTTCCATCCATAAATCGTGGTTCCCTACGAAGAAATAGATTGGAATTCCGCTGTCTCTAATTTCAGCTAATTTTCCCAAAACCCGAACAAATCCCTTTGGAACAACCATTTTATATTCGAACCAAAAATCAAACAAATCTCCTAATAGAAAAATCGCTTCGGCATCTTCTTTTACCTCATCAAGCCAAGCCACGAAACGTTTTTCTCTTGGCAAACTAAGTGCCGCTGTTGGCGCACCAAAATGCTGATCGGAGGCAAAGTATATTTTTTTATTATTGGCTAAATGCATGCAGCTAAAGTATGAATTTTGAATTACAAATTATCGCTGGCGTACCATTCCGCAAAAGACGACTCTGTTTCTTGCAACTTTAGAGCAAAAAGCTTTATATCCGCAGGTAACCTGGCTATTATTCTTTGTGCAAAATCAATAACCATATTTTCACTAGTAGGCTGATAATCCACTAAAATAACATGATGACCTCGGTTCTTTAATTCGTGTGCCAACTCTACATGAGGAGTAGTTTCGTTAAAAACGGTAGCATGATCAAACTGATCTACAATCTCTTCTTTTACAATTTTCTTTAGATCGGTAAAATCAATCACCATTCCGAACTTTACATTATCACGATTCTCGATAGGACTTCCGATAACGGTTACAGACAATTTATAACTATGTCCGTGAACATTTTTACATTTGCCATCATACCCATACAGCGCATGACCAGTTTCGAAACTAAATTTTTTTGTAATTCTGATATTGCTCATTTCCGTTTTAATTTTGGTTGCAAATTTAGTGAAAAATTAACCGTTTGTGTCTCTTTTTTTTGGAGAAGCGTACATCCAATAAGTCAATCCTACCAAAACGACAGATCTAATAAAGGAATCAATAATCGCTCCTTCAATAGTATCTATTGTCGGTAGTGTTTTTAAGTTTTTCTACCATTTTTACTCCTTGTCCAAGAGCTACAAGATGCAATTCTCTTATTTTTTAAATTGATTCAGTGCTTCCTTTGTAAAATCAGATAATACTAATTCCCCTGAAATCGCGGCTCTTTCAAGCAATAATGAATCCCAATCATCCGTTCCTTCCCAAATTATTCTTTTCATTTGGACTAAAGCCTCCGGATTGTATGAAGCTAACTTCTCAGTAAAATGGGTGATATCAATATCGAGTTCTACTTGGTTTGCCAGTACTTTAGCATAAAGTCCTTTATCATGAGCCCAGTCTGTATTTTTCCATTCGGTGGCGGCGAGCGTCATCTCTGTCATTGCCGTTCTACCGATTTTACGGCTTACCGCAGGCTCAATAACAAATGGACCTATACCTATGGCGAGTTCCGAAAGTTTTATGGCGCTATCAATGGTAGCTAAAGCATAATCGCAGGCTGCGGCTATACCTACACCACCTCCTACTGCTTTTCCGTGGATGCGCCCCACTATTATCTTCGAACACTTACGCATGGCATTTATTAAATTAGCAAAGCCAGAGAAAAACTGCGTTCCTTCTTCTAAATTAGATACCGCTAAAAGTTCGTCAAAAGACGCCCCGGCACAAAAAGCACCCGTCCCTTCACTTCGTAAGACAATTACGGAAACAGCGGCATTAGCGCTCAATTTGTTCAACTCTTCAGTTAATCCATCTAATAGTTTCCTTGGAAAAGAATTACTTGCCGGATGACTGAATTGCACCGTTGCGATTGTATTGTTGATTGTTGTGGTTAACGAACCCATCGGTTTTGGTAGTTCCATTTTAGCTTTTTTTAGGTAAAGTTAAAATATTATGAAGAAAGTTCTCTTTTTATCAGAATAGAAAGTTGTGTTTTATTTGACTTTTGAATACAAAATAACGTTATATTTGCGAAAGATTTGGGGGATTAGCTCATTTGGCTAGAGTGCTTGCCTGGCAGGCAAGAGGTGACCGGTTCGAATCCGGTATTCTCCACATAACAAAAACTCAAGTCAAATGGCTTGAGTTTTTTTATTATGTCGAATTTGGTTCATCTAAGCAACCACTATTTCTAATTGACACTAAAATTCGATTTTTTAGAAGTAACAGACTCTTCCTTTCAAATCCCTAATGAGTAAAACCTAACTCGCTTATTTTATGAATCTTAATAAATTATTTCCATAATTTCAAAAACCCTATCTTCTTGTGCTAATTTTAGTACTACTTTTTCTCCTACTTTTTTGTTTATCAATATTTTAGCAATTGGTGAAATAAATGAAATTTTTCCTTTTGAAATATCAGCTTCATCTACACCTACAATCTGATATTGTTGAAACTTTGTTTTATCTCCAATCTTTAAAGTTACTAGTGCACCAAATCGTATTTCATTCTTAGGTTGATTATGAAGATCTACCATTTTTGCAGTGGAGATTCGGTTATTTAATAATAGCAGTTTTGCATTTATATGGTTCAAAGCAATTCGCCTTTCGTTTATATCGGTAATTTCAAGATTATCTTTTTCGTTGATAAATTCTTGTTTTTCATACAAAAGTTCGTCCATACCAACTTGTGTGACATAGTTCACTACGTTTATTGGCAAATCTGCCCTTGGCGGTACAATAGGAATTTCTTCCTGATCATCTTCTTTTACAAATCCTCTGCTCATAATTCACTTGATTTTAATAGCAACTTCCCCACTAGACCGTCCTTAATAAAAATAAAGGATAGCGTTTACTGTCTCATATTAAGGAAATATATTGTCAATTTATTTTTCTTTTTTTTAACCTAGATAGAATTTAACTACGCATATTAACTTTAATTCTGCTCGCTCTATCTAGATTTACAGGAACAACACAATTAAAAATAGATACAACCATTTCCAAGCGACGAAATTCCGAGATCAATTACAAAAATAGTTTTAGGTCTCAGAGATATGGTTCGAAAAGAAAATACAGAAGTCTTAAAATACTTTCGTCATAATTAATAAGCCTTGACTATGAAAAGTGGTCACTTAAAAGATAAATGGAAGCCGTTGAAGTTGAGAGAACTACCAACTATTTCTTGCATTCACCTCAAAAAAACTGCTATTTAATCTTTCCGTTTGCTACTATACCTGCTTTCTCTACCGTTATTAATTTAATAATTTGTTTGTTATGTTGAAAATACAGTATGCACGTAGGGGCATCGAGCTAATAAAATACGTCAAATTGCTAAACGATCAGGCCATGTGGATCTATAACGAATTTCTTAGCTACTCCAGAATCAAATTCAGCATATCCTTTTGGTGCGTCTTTTAGACTTATCACTTGTACATTTACAGCCTTGGCAATATCTATTTTGTTGTACAGTATAGCGTTCATTAGTTGTCTATGATATTTCATTGTAGGAGTTTGTCCTGTATGGAAAGAATGGGATTTTGCCCATCCCAATCCAAAACGAATTTTCAAACTTCCTTGTTTTGCGGCGTCATCTTTAGAACCTGGATCTTCGGTCACATAAAGACCTGGAATTCCAATTTGACCCCCTGCTCTTGTAATCGCCATAGCTTGGTTCAATACAATAGCTGGCATCTCTTTCCCAGCGTTCGCTCCATGCCCGTTCGCTTCGAAACCTACACAATCAACAAAACAATCGACTTCAGGAATACCAACAATCATAGTAATTTGTTCTTCAACCGGAATACCATTCGTCAAATTAATAGTTTCACAGCCAAAACTTCTAGCTTGCGCAAGACGTTCTTCATTAAGATCACCCACTATAACCACGGCTGCTCCTAATAATTGACAACTTGCGGCACAAGCTAATCCCACTGGTCCCGCACCGGCAATATAGACGATTGAGCCGGCGGTAACACCTGCCATAACCGCTCCATGATATCCAGTTGGGAGTATATCAGTTAACATAGTTAAATCTAAAATCTTTTCCATAGCCTGATCTTTATCAGGAAATTTTAACAGGTTAAAATCAGCATAAGGTACCATTACGTATTCCGCTTGTCCTCCAACCCAGCCTCCCATGTCAACATATCCGTAGGCCGCCCCCGGCCGATCTCCGTTTACATTTAAACAGATACCAGTTAAGCCGCTTTTACAATTTCTACAACGTCCGCAAGCAATATTAAAAGGAACAGAAACTAAGTCTCCCATTTTGATAAACTCAACTTCGCGCCCACATTCTATAACTTCTCCGGTGATTTCATGCCCGAGTACTAATCCTTTCTCAGCACTAGTTCTTCCTCTTACCATGTGTTGATCCGATCCACAAATATTAGTGGCAATTATCTTTAGGATTACACCATGTTCACATTTTCGATCACCTAACGCTAATTTTGGATATTCTATTTCTAATACTTCTACTTTTCCTGCTCCCATATAGGAAACACCATGATTTTTGCACATAATGTTCTGATTTTATAGTTGTTGATAAATAGTTTTAATCAAGTAATAACATAAAGATACAAAAAAAGAAAACCTTATAAAAAAACGACCAGTTTAAATCCCTTTATTTATCTGTTAATGAATAATATACGTGGTATAAACAGGAGTAGTCAATGTCAAAATAGATCTCTAGTGTT
The DNA here is from genome assembly GCF_000264055.1 of Flavobacterium sp. ACAM 123. Taxonomy (GTDB): domain Bacteria; phylum Bacteroidota; class Bacteroidia; order Flavobacteriales; family Flavobacteriaceae; genus Flavobacterium. The sequence continues at coordinate 8,048 of NZ_AJXL01000057.1, forward strand.
TTTAAATAATCTCTTTGTAGTAGTACTTTTGCTTTTTATAAGCGCTTTGCTTAAAACCATTTTACAGCTGGTTCTTTATTTTCTGAAACAGGTTAAAAGCACCACCACCAATAAAACATCTAAATGCATTCTTTCTACATTTCAGGTTTAGATTCACATTGACTATTTTCTTTTCCCTTTCTAAATTTAGAAAACCCGATCTGAAAGTAGTTAGCTTTTGTGGTCGCAAAGCTTTTTTCGAATCATTGACATTCCTCTTTTTATTTTTGTACTTCTTAAAAGAAAATCAGAAACGCCCATAGTCGTGAGTAACGAAATAAAAGCCAAGGTCCCTAGCGCTCCACCAAAACCTTCAAAGAAATGACTTTTGTTGATGAAGACACTACTGAATAGAATTGCCGCAACGGCTAATCGTAAATAACTAGCTTGAACTTTAGAGGAAACCATTCCAATGAAGGAAGACCCTATAAATACTAATGGAATATTTTTTGACAAGTAAGCATTAAACATTTCTGGGGAAAAATGAAAAATCAACCCTACAATCAGCGAAAGTAACGCTGACGACCTTACTGCACTTTGTTTAAATTTATCGCTAACATAAAACGTTACAGTAGCTCCTAGAATTGCTGATATAATAATAACTAAAATATTCATCATAGCTCATTAATTAAGGTAATTATGACCACACCCGCAAAAGCTATACTTCCGAGTTTTCCACCCATGCCAACAAACAAATTTTTTGATAACATAAAAAATAAGCCCGCTAAAATTCCAGCAGCGCTGACCATAAAAATAGAAGGTATTATTTCTACGCTCGACATTCCTACAAATACACCACAGTAAATAGCAACCGGTAGCTTTTTTAAATAGTACGACTCCTTGTTTATGGACGGTAAAAACGATGCCAATGTACCTGTAATTCCTGCAGATATGACGCTTCCAAAGCCATAATGAAGATTTAAAAGATAACACATTACTGCACCTAAAGGTACCCAAAGTGCTACTAAAAGTTTTTCGTATACATATTCTTCATGATGCAGGTCCAAATATTTATATCCAAATAACAAAGTTAGACAAAGGACTAATATCAAAAATATAGCGGCAAAATTATTTAATTTGTACTGCTCTTTTACTATCATTGTCAAAAAAGTAATTTGCATAAACAAAACAGTTAGCACTATAAAAAAGCGTACAGCTTTATGTTTATTCATAAAGTAATTTTATTGATTGTGTTAATATATTAGGAAATAGTAATAACGTGGCTCCAAGAATAAATTTAGCTAATCCAAATAAACCACTTCAGTAAGACAAGCGCATACAATTATTCTAGACAATGGCTACACTCAAGATTAGAACGAAATTGATTAATCTTTAATGTACCGTTTTGTTTTAAAACAAGAAAACCTCGACAATGCCGAGGTTTTCACTTTATTTATAAGTTTCAATTAGAAAAATCCAACTGGCTCTTTATCGTAAGATATTAACATGTTTTTTACAACACGATAATGATCTAGTGCCATTTTATGATTTTCACGACCGAATCCTGATTCTTTAACCCCTCCAAAAGGAGCGTGAGCTGGATAGGTATTGTATTGGTTTACCCAAACTCTACCTGCTTGAATAGCACGTGGAACTTGGAATAATTCGTGAGCATCACGAGACCAAACACCTGCTCCTAAACCGTAAGGCGTATCATTTGCGATAGCAATAGCCTCTTCAGTGGAACTAAATGTTGTTAAGGCTACAACTGGTCCAAAAATTTCTTCCTGGAATACACGCATATTATTTGTTCCTTTTAATACTGTTGGTTGAACATAGTATCCTCCAGCAAGATCGCCTTCATAGTTACCAGCTTCTCCTCCAGCTAATACAACTGCACCTTCTTCTTTACCAATGTTGATATAGTTGACGATTTTTTCGCATTGTGCTTTTGAAACTTGAGATCCAATCATTGTTTCTGGATCAAGTGGGTTTCCTGCTTTGACTAATTTTAAACGAGCTTGCATTCTTTCGATGAAAAGATCAGCGATATCTTCATGTACCAAAATACGAGATGGAGTCGTGCAAATTTCTCCTTGATTTAGTGCAAACATTAATGCTCCCTCTACCGCTTTACTGAAGAATTTGTCATCTTGTGCTGCCACAGATGGGAAGAAAATATTTGGAGATTTTCCACCTAATTCCATAGTTACTGGAATAACGTTTTCTGCTGCATTATGGTATACTTTACGACCAGTATCAGTAGAACCAGTAAATGAAAGTTTAGCAATACGTTTTGAAGTAGCTAAAGCTTGTCCTGCTTCTGAACCAAAACCAGTTACAATGTTTAAAACTCCTGCAGGTAAAATATCACCGATCAGTTCCATTAACATCATTACACTTGTAGGTGTTTGCTCTGCTGGCTTAACAACTGCTGTACATCCCGCTGCTAAAGCCGGTGCCACTTTCCAAGCTAACATTAACATTGGGAAATTCCATGGAATAATTTCTCCCACAACTCCTATAGGCTCGTGTAAAACGATACTTAAAGTATTTTTGTCATGCTCTGAAACACTTCCTTCGTCAGCACGGATAACACCTGCGAAATAACGGAAGTGATCAATACATAAAGGAATATCGGCTGCGCGAGCTTCGCGAATTGGCTTACCGTTATCAATAGTTTCTAACGTTGCAAGATATTCTAAGTTGTCTTCCATTACCTGCGCAATTTTCAACAACATATTACTACGGTCTGTCACTGAAGTTGTACTCCAAGACGGAAAAGCCTCGTGTGCCGCATCTAGAGCAATATCAATATCTTCTTGAGTTGAACGAGCAGCTTGAGTAAAAACTTTGCCATCGACTGGTGACGGGTTGTCAAAATATTGCCCCTTAACTGGAGCAATAAATTTACCACCTATAAAATTATCGTATTTATCTTTAAAAATGGGTTTAGTTACATTTGCCATATTTTATTTTTTTAATTATCTAAGTGTAATTACTTTTTCAAAAACGCTTTGTTTTAATTACACTACAAAGTTATGGCGAGAGTTCACTTATCAAGTTATTGATATAGCTCATAAAGTTATGAAAATAGTTCAAAGTGAGTGCTACGACTAAGTGCACACAGTAAACAATTATTAATTATTTACCAACCAATTAGTTATGTTTTTTAATTTTTAACTCGAAACCTCTGTTGGACTAATTCCGAACTTGTTTTTAAAGGCTACACTAAAGTTAGACAGGTTGTTATAACCAACATCTAGATAAATATCAGACGCTTTTAATTCACCCGCTTGCAACAATTCTTTGGCTTTTTGAAGGCGCTTGTCTTGTAGCCATTTCCCGGGCGCTTCATTATACTCTGAAGTAAAATGACGTTTAAAAGTCGATAAACTCATATTACATAAAAAGGCAATTTCTTCTAACTTTAAATTAGAATGCACATTACTTTCTACGATATTTTTAAAAGGCGAAACTCCTTTTGAGACTAAGGAATGCAAGTAATATTCAAACTCATTACCATATTTATTGAGTAAATACAGCATAATTTCTTCAAATTTTAAAACTAATAAAGCGTCACTATAACTGTGATTTGAAAACGTGGTAGACGATAAAGAGTTTATGAAAGCAGCAATATAATCATCATTTTCAATTACAAAATACGGTACCTCTTCTTTATAAGGCTTCACGTCATTAGTGTACTTGCTTAAAAAGTCGACTAGTTTTTTCTCCGAAAAAAAGAAAAGCGTACAAAAATAAATAACTTCAGTATCTAGTAATTCCGTCCACAACCAATTTCCTTTTTTTAGCAGTAAAGATTGCCTATTATTTACCGCAATAGACGTGTTTGCAAAATGAACTTGTTTCTTACCTACTTGCAAAAAACTAAACATATTCATGCTTAAATTGACCTTACTTTTTACTACATTATTAACCATCTTAAAATCATAAACAAATATGTCCCGAAGCGTATCCTCGTTTTTGAGATAAATCTCAGGTATGTTTTCTATTGGCATGCGACATTTTTTAAAAGAATTAATATAGAATTCCATCCAACTTCTATTTTGCTAAAGTAGCTGAAATTGTTAAGCTTACAGTATTACTAGCTTAATTAAACAAATACGAAACGAGAATCGACCCATAAAAATAACCCGTGTATTTCATTACGCAACTCTTTGCTGCTGTAGACAAACGCCTAAGATAAATTGAAGTTGTTTCTTCGATATTTAAAACCAGTTTCTCCATTGAACCGAATGGGAATTAAATCAAAAGTTATCGGACTTCTATCATTAAAAAGACTTCCCTGTATTGTACCGTCATAAACCTGGTACTTGATGCTAGGGGCAATATAAAAATAAAACTCTTTTTGCAATTCTCCGAGCCCTGCACTAACGGAGACTCCGTATAGACTAGAATCATAAATTGGAACTAATTTTTCGAGTCCTATTCGGGTCAAAAAACCAGCAGAAACGCCAGTAAATACTGTCCCTAAATCTGCTTCTGATTGAAAATAAAAATCACTTTTATTGTTATTGAGTTTAGGAAATAACTTATTAGAAAACAAAAAATGACTCTGTACAGCTACTGCATTTTTAACTTGGGTCTCCCAATCGTAGACTGATTTATAAACTATGAATTTGTGGAATTTTTTTTGTGTTTCTTCAGCAAAGGAATTAGGCCCTACAAAACCCAATTCAATTCCGGCTTTAAAAACCGATTCATTTTGAAAAAAGAAACCTTTGTCTACCGCCGCAAAAAGGTTGCCTGTAAAAGGACGGTCAATTACAGCTACAGCTGCCTTATCTGTGAATTGAGGATTATAAATATATGGACCTATTCTTAACTCAATAATTTTTTTATTTACTTTCTCCTTGTCATTCTTAGCTGAAAAACGGTACAAAATTTCCAGACCGTTTGTATACTATTTATCGTTCTTATAAGAAGTATTCAAATCATTATCCGTTGTCAAATCTTTTTCACTTATTCTACTTTGTCCTAAAACAAATGTAGTTGTCATGAAAAAAAGTAGAAGTAAAATCTTTATTGGTACCTTTTAATATTTAATTTTTCCAACGGTTCGCATCACCCGCATAATTTTTGTCTTTCTATTGTTGATATACGAAGAGGAACTGGTTGCTGTAAATTTTCTGGGATTAGGCAAAATCGCCGCTATTCCAGCAGCTTGAATCCGGCTAAGATCTGTGGCATCTTTTCTATACCAATGTTCTGCTGCCGCTTGAGCACCATATACACCATTCCCCATTTCGATACTATTTAAATACACCTCCATGATACGTTCTTTACCCCAGATAAACTCTATAAGTAACGTAAAGTAAGCTTCCAATCCCTTTCGAAAATAACTGCGCCCCCCCCATAAAAATACGTTTTTGGCAGTTTGCTGTGATATGGTACTTCCGCCTTTTATTTTTCGGCCTCTTTCATTACCCTTATATGCTTTTTGCATTGCTTTGAAATCAAATCCGCTGTGCACAAGAAAACTTCCGTCTTCACTGGCTATAACGGCTTTCTGCAAGTTGATAGAAATATTCTCGATAGGCTCCCAGTCGTGACTGAATGAATTTTCTTTTCCGTCAGCGATATTTTGAATAGTTCGTATTACCATCAAAGGTGTAAACGGGACGGGGACAAATTTATAAACCACCACAAAAAACAAGGAAATTCCAAAGAACCACAAAACTACTTTAAATAAAATACGACTTAGTTTACCCATAAAACTTCTAGTTTCTTTTTTTACTGGTTTCTTAGTCGGTCTGTTGGGGGTTACTTTTGTCGCCATTATATTAAATCTGCTAATTCTGTTCCTATTAAACTACCTATTGCTACTCCCATTCCGCCAAGTCTAACACCACAATACACATTTTCAGACAATTGGGAAACGATCGGGTTCTTACTGTTACCGATACCCATTATTCCGCTCCAGCGATGGGCAATCTCAAATTTTTGATTGGGCAAAATTACCTCTTTTAACAATTGCTCCAATTTATTTTGCACGATTTCTGTTTGTGCAAACTCCATTGTATTTTCGGCATTAAAATCTAGATTCCTACCACCACCCAATAATATTCGGTCTCCAATGTTTCTGAAATAATAATAGCCCCGATCCAAATGAAAAGTCCCCTTGATCTCAAGATTTTCAATAGGCTCTGTAATTAGCACTTGCGCTCTTGCCGGCTTTACAGCACCTTCAGTCAATTCATTTGCAAAACCATTAGTAGCAAACAGTACTTTCTTTGACTTGAAACTAAAATCATTCAATACTATTTCAACATCAGCGCCTTTATCTAAAAATGCAGTAACGGTCTGCTGATTCAAAATCAATATGTTATTAGAAATAGCTTGCTTTAGTAACTCCTGCATCATATTCCCAGTATCAATTTGAGCTTCAAACGGATTAAAAACTAAATGCTCCCGAATCCCATTAAAGCCAAAACGGTCTATTTCTTTGACAAACACATCCGCCTTAAAAAGAGGATTAAGAACCTCATTAATGAATGGTAATTTCTTCATACACTGCTCATAACAACTTTCGTCTTCTTCTAAAAACAATTCATACCCTCCATAAGGTTTGAAGTCTATAACTTCATCTCCAAGGCGTTTTCTCAACATCCGCAGCCCTTCCAAACGTTTTGTAACCAATTGAAAAACCTCGTCCTCCGAATGAGATTTTAAGTCATCAATAATTTCAGAAATACTTCCAAAGCAGGCAAAACCAGCATTCTTAGTACTCGCTCCATGTGGTAACATTCCCTTTTCCAGCACTAGTATCTTACTTTCTGGATATTTTTCGCGCAAGCGTAAAGCAGCATGTAGCCCAACGATTCCACTACCCACAACGGTATAATCTACCTTTGTAAACCAATTTTTTAATTCCCAATAACTTAGCTGCATTTGAAAAATTTTTATAAAAATAATATTTTTAGTCTAGTAAACGGGTATGAAGCAGGCTTTTTAATATAATGAATTGTGAAAAGAGTTAACATATTCAACTGATTGTTTTTAGAATATTGTCGTAATTTAGGAACATAAATTATACCGTACTTTTTATGAAAAAAATACTTCTTACAACCTTAACAATGATGAGTTTAAGCGCAATGGCCCAAAACGTAATGTCACCAGAAACCCTATGGAAACTAGGACGAGTAAGCGCCTTAGGTATTTCTAAGGACACTAAAAATGTAGTTTACAAAGTAACTACGCCTTCTATTGAAGAAAACAAATCCAATTCAAAATTTTACGTCATTCCTGTAACCGGCGGACCTCCCACCGAAGTTAAGGAAACACAGGATTTACTAAAAGACAAAAACATTTCGCCTGACGGAAAATATCTTGTCTATAATGAAGAGGTAAAAATCAACGCTGTTCTAGGAAAAGATTTCTATCCTGACCTAGAGAAATCTGAAGTACAAATCTATGACGGTTTAGACTACCGCCATTGGGACACTTGGAACGTAGGGAAATTCAACCATGTTCTCTACAAAGAAAACAGTGAGGACGCAGTGGGAACTGATATCATGGGTAATGAAAAGTTTGACAGTCCACAAAAGCCTTTTGGTGGAGACGAAGATTACCTATGGTCTCCTGATAGTAAAAAAATCCTTTACGTGAGTAAGAAAAAGACGGGGACTGCCTATGCTATTTCGACTAACACCAGTATTTTTGAATATAGCTTACAAACTGGTTTGACTACTAATAGAACTGAGGACAATCCAGGTTATGACGTAGCTCCGCAATTTTCTCCATCTGGCGACTTGACGTGGTTACAGATGAAACGGGAAGGTTATGAAGCCGATAAAAATGACATTATTGTTGATTTTAAGGGCGTAGCAATGAACCTAACTGGAGGCTGGGACGGTACCGTTGACAGCTTTCTTTGGAGCAAGGATGGCAAGAAGGTCTATTTCACAGCTGCAGTTGATGGTACAAAACAACTTTTTGAAGTGAATTTTCCTGGGATGAAAAAAATTGCAATCAATGTACATCAGATAACTAAAGGAGATTTTGACGTAAATGACCTCGTTGGATTTGCGGGCAATAGTATTATTGTTACCAGAGGCGATATGAACCATGCTTCAGAAATTTATTCTTTCGACTTAAAGAAAAACACTTGGAAACAAATCACTAATGTAAATACAGCTACATACGATTCATTGGCGTTAAGCAAGACCGAAAGAAGGTATGTAACCACAACTGACGGTAAGAAAATGTTAGTATGGGTCATTCTTCCGCCCAATTTTGATGCTTCAAAAAAATACCCTACTCTTTTATATTGCCAAGGAGGACCACAAAGTGCCTTGACACAATTCTATTCTTTCCGTTGGAATTTTCAGTTGATGGCTGCTAATGGTTATATAGTTGTAGCACCAAATCGTCGCGGAATGCCAGGACACGGATTAGAGTGGAACGAGCAAATCAGTAAAGACTGGGGCGGACAGGTAATGGACGATTACCTTTCAGCTATTGACGATATCTCTAAAGAAAGCTATGTTGACAACGCCCGCTTAGGTTGTGTTGGCGCGAGTTATGGTGGCTATTCGGCGTTTTATTTGGCAGGAATACACAACAACCGATTTAAAACCTTCATTGCGCATGATGGCGTTTTCAACACGCAAAGCATGTTTGGAACAACAGAGGAAGTCTTCTTCAGCAACTGGGATTTTGGTGGCCCGTATTGGGAAAAGAATAACGCTATAGCTCAAAAAACCTATACCACCTTCAACCCTATTAATTTAGTGGAGAAATGGAATACGCCAATCCTTATTATCCAAGGAGGAAAAGATTTCCGTGTACCAATAGGGCAAGGCCAAGAAGCTTTTCAGGCTGCACAATTGCGCGGTATAAAAAGTAGATTCCTGTATTTCCCCGAAGAAAATCATTGGGTTCTGAAACCACAGAATGCTCAAGTTTGGCAAAAAGAATTCTTCAAATGGCTGAAGGAAACCTTATAGACTCACAAGCAGATAATAAAAAACCTCTACTTTTCAGTGTAGGTTTTTTGATTTTATATAGCTTTTTATTCTGGAGCAATCATTTTAAACGTATCCATAAAAGCCGTAGTATAATCCCCTGCAATATAACGAGGATCATCCATTAGTTGCCTGTGAAAAGGTATTGTGGTTTTAATTCCTTCAATTACAAATTCGTCTAACGCTCTTCTCATTTTACTAATTGCTTCCTCTCTCGTTTGGGCGGTAGTTATTAGTTTTGCAATCATCGAATCATAATTTGGCGGAATAGTATAACCTGAGTATACATGAGTATCTAATCGAACTCCGTGTCCTCCTGGCATATGAAGTGTCGTTATTTTTCCTGGAGACGGTCTAAAGTCATTGTAGGGGTCTTCAGCATTAATACGACATTCTATAGCGTGCAACTCTGGTAAATAATTTTTACCTGAAATGGGCACTCCTGCTGCTACTAATATTTGTTCGCGAATCAGGTCATAGTCAATAACTTGTTCTGTAATAGGGTGCTCTACCTGAATACGCGTATTCATTTCCATAAAATAGAAATTACGATGCTTATCAACTAAAAACTCTACCGTTCCCGCACCTTCATATTTAATATATTCAGCTGCTTTCACTGCTGCTTCACCCATTTTCAAACGCAATTCGTCAGTCATAAATGGAGAAGGCGTTTCTTCAGTCAATTTTTGATGACGCCTTTGTACAGAACAGTCTCTTTCAGAAAGGTGACATGCTTTTCCGTATGAATCGCCAATAACTTGGATTTCGATATGACGTGGCTCTTCGATTAGTTTTTCAAGATACATTCCATCATTCCCAAAAGCAGCAGCAGATTCCTGACGGGCTCCGTCCCATGCTTTAAGTAAATCTTCCTCTTTCCAAACGGCACGCATTCCCTTTCCACCGCCACCGGCAGTAGCTTTCAGCATTACAGGGTAACCAAAAGATCGCGCTAATTCTTGTGCTTGTTCAAATGATTCTAGAATACCAACTGAACCAGGAACAACGGGTACTCCTGCTTCAATCATCGTGGCTTTTGCAGATGCTTTATCCCCCATTCTATCAATCATCTCTGGAGAAGCTCCAATAAATTTGATTCCGTGCTCCTGACATATTTTTGAAAATTTTGAATTTTCAGAAAGAAACCCGTATCCCGGATGTATCGCATCTGCATTTGTAATTTCTGCAGCGGCAATAATATTTGACATTTTCAAATAGGACAAATTGCTTGGAGGCGGTCCTATGCAAACAGCTTCATCAGCAAATCGTACGTGCAAACTTTCTACATCAGCAGTAGAGTAAACAGCCACAGTTTTAATGCCCATTTCTTTACAGGTTCTAATTACGCGAAGCGCAATCTCTCCTCTATTTGCAATTAATATTTTTTTAAACATCTATTTTAATTTTAAAATTTAAATAACAAATTCGAAATTCCAAATCTCATCAAATGAAATTTGGAATTTAAGATATTGGAATTTAAAAATGTTATGATGGATCTACTAAGAATAAAGGTTGGTCAAATTCTACCGGCGACATATCGTCAACTAATATTTTGACGATTTTACCAGAAACTTCAGATTCAATTTCATTAAATAATTTCATGGCTTCAATTACACAAAGAACGTCTCCTTTTGCAATAGTAGTTCCCACCTCAACAAACATGGGTTTGTCTGGAGTTGGTTTTCTATAAAAAGTTCCAATAATTGGAGACTTTATAGTTATGTACTTGTTTTCTACCACAACAGGTGTTTCTACGACAGTCGCTACTGGAGCAACATTTTGAATAGGCATTGCTTGTTGACTGTGAGCAGGCATTTGTTGCACGTAAGTGGTCTCTGTTGCAGTACCTTCTATCGTTGTTCTAATGGTGATTTTAATATCATCCATTTCCAATTTAACTTCTGCAACTCCTGAATTTGCTACAAATTTGATTAGGTTCTGAATTTCTTTTAAATCCATATTTTTTTGTTTTTAGTTTAAATTTATTTTTTTGTCGTATGCCCATTTTAAATAAATAGCCCCCCAAGTGAAACCTCCACCAAATGCAGCAAAAATAATTGTGTCTCCTTTCTTAAATAGGTGTTCAAAATCATAAATCACGAGAGGCAGTGTTGCAGAGGTAGTATTTCCATACTTCTCTATATTCATTAACACCTTAGATTCTTCTAAATTCATTCGGCTAGCGGTCGCATCAATTATACGCTTATTCGCCTGATGAGGAACCAGCCAATCAACATCCGCATTGGTTAAGTCATTCCTTTTCATGATTAGCTCACTCGCGTCAGCCATATTTGTCACTGCATATTTAAAAACAGTTTTTCCGTCTTGAACAATATTGTGTCTGTTCTCTTCCACTGTTTTAAAAGAAGTAGGATGTAGAGATCCTCCAGCATCAATTTTCAAAAAATCACGACCTACACCGTCGCTTCTTAAATACTCATCCTGTAACCCTAACCCTTCATAATTAGGTTCAAACAATACTGCACCTGCACCATCACCAAAAATTATACAAGTAGACCTATCTGTGTAGTCTACAATAGAGGACATTTTATCAGCACCTATTAGCAGTACTTTTTTATATTTTCCAGATTGAACATAAGCGGAGGCAACAGACATTCCATATAAAAAGCTGGAACAAGCTGCTTCCAAATCAAAAGCAAAGGCATTAGTAGCTCCTATTGCTGTAGCCACATAGACACCCGTAGAGGCAACTGGCATATCAGGCGTAGCCGTTGCCATTATTATTAAATCAATATCTAGAGGATTAACACCTCCTTTAGCCAATAAATCCTCTGCTGCTTTTATGGCTAAATATGACGTTCCTTTATCTACGTCTTTAAGAATTCTTCTTTCTTTAATTCCTGTCCGAGAAGTGATCCACTCGTCATTTGTGTCGACAATTGTTTCTAAGACTTTGTTTGAAAGCACAAAGTCTGGAACATAGCCTCCAACAGCGGTTACTGCGGCTGTGATTGTATTCATGGTATTTGAATATTTTTTTTCGAATAAAGACATTCGAAAAAAGGATTAAAAGAGTTGAAAATTACAAAAAAATAACTAAACCTCTTGTTTTAGAACTTCTTATTTAATGAAAATTGTAAACAACAAAAAAACTCTCACGATGTGAGAGTTCTAATATCATCTAAAAAAAAATGCATTAAGCAACAGCTACAGACTTATCTACAACAACTTGCCCTCTGTAATACATTTTTCCTTCATGCCAATAGGCTCTGTGATATAAATGCGCTTCACCCGTAATTGGGCAAGTAGCGATTTGTGCTACAGTAGCTTTATAATGTGTTCTTCTCTTATCTCTTCTTGTTTTGGAGATTTTTCTCTTAGGATGTGCCATTTTACTATATTATTTATCCGTTAATAGTTGCTTTAATTTGTCCCAGCGTGGGTCAATATTCTCTTCTTTATCTTGTATTTTATCTTCTTTATCCTGATCATCAACTTTTTCCAGTACTAATTCTTTTAGTCTTTCAAGGGCTTCTGTTTTTAAACTTCCGTCTTGGACGCCTGGATGAACCCGTCTTAAAGGCACAGAAAGAGCTATCATTTCATATATATACTGAGCAACATCTATTTCAAATTCTCCAAATGGCAGAACCAGTAAATCCTCATTGTCATTGTTATATGCATCACCAAAACGAACAATTAATTTCATTTCACCCTCTATGGGTAAATCAAAATCTTCACTCGTCAAATCACAAGGCACATTGACCGTTCCTTCGTGCTTGAAAATCAATTCCATCATCGTGCTTTTCTTCTCTAAAGCTAAATTTACTTTAATATCAGAATTTTGAAATTCATCATAGTCAAAGGCCTCAAAGAACGAATTACTTATTTGATATTCAAAATGATGTTTTCCTAGCTTTAATCCCACGAATGGAATTAAATATTGTTTAGTCTTATTCATTTCAACAAAAGTTTGCCCCTAAACTTCGGGAGTGCAAAGATATAAAATTATTACAAATCTAATAACGTTATTTATCTTTTTTTATTTAGTGTTGTTTTTCCCTAACCCTTAAAGGTTTTTCACTGATTTCCCCATATTGAATTCTCGAGCGGTAAATGTCCAAAGCAAGATAAACTGCTTCCTTAAAAGAATTATAATCCGCAATCCCTTTTCCTGCAATATCGTACGCCGTACCGTGATCAGGAGACGTTCTGATTTTATTCAAACCTGCCGTATAATTCACCCCTTGACCAAAAGATAGTGTTTTAAAAGGGATCAACCCTTGATCGTGATATGCAGCGATTACCGCGTCATATTTTTCATATTGGCCACTTCCAAAAAACCCATCTGCCGCAAAAGGACCAAATACCAACGTTCCTTTATCGAATATTTTTTTTAATGTTGGCTTTAATATCGTATCATCTTCTTTGCCTATCACACCACCATCACCGCAATGCGGATTCAAACCTAAAACAGCAATCCTAGGTTTATTAATACTAAAGTCTTGAATCAACGATTTCCTTACCGTTTCAATTTTTTCTTTAATCAATTCTTCCGTAAGTCGAGAGGTTACTTCACTTACCGGGACATGATCCGTCAACAAACCTACCCTTAAATTACCCTGAACCATCAACATTAATGCATTTCCTTCCAATTCCTGGTTTAAATAATCCGTATGACCTGGAAACTTAAACTCCTCCGATTGAATGTTGTATTTATTTATTGGAGCCGTCACTAAAACATCTACCAATCCCTCTTTTAAAGCATCTGTAGCCGCAATAAATGATTTTACCGCATACTTACCTACTTTATCATCGTTAACTCCAAGATTCAGATCTACACCTTCTCTCCAAAGATTCAAAACATTAATCTTCCCAGGAACAATTTGGTCTAACTTATCAATTCCATGAAGCGGAATCGTAGATTCTAAATTTTTTTTTATGAAAGACATTATTTTTACATTGGCAAAAATAACAGGGGTACATAGCTCTAACATCCGAGAATCCTCAAAAGTTTTAAGAACGACCTCGCTTCCAATACCGTTTAAATCCCCTATTGAAATTCCAACTATTATATTTTCTGCTTTTTTCATCATTAACTCTGTTATTTATTACTAATTTTGAAGTGCAAATTTAGTAAAATAAAATAAGAAATGTTTACAGGAATCATAGAAACCCTTGGGACTATCCAAGAAATCAAAAACGAAAAAGGCAATGTTCATATCACAGTGGACTCGTCAATTACTACGGAACTAAAAATAGACCAAAGCGTTGCGCACAATGGAATTTGTTTGACCGTGGTCGAACTGAAAGACAACTCCTACTCAGTAACCGCGATTGGCGAAACCGTTCAAAAAACGAATCTGGGAAACTGGTTAGTTGGAGACAGTGTGAACCTAGAGAGAGCCATGAAACTAGGAGACCGGCTAGATGGCCACATGGTACAAGGACACGTGGACCAAACGGGAACATGCATCGAAGCCGAAGAAACTAACGGTAGCTGGTACTATACCTTTGAATATGATGCGGCACTAAACAACCTCACCATCGAGAAAGGTTCAATCACCGTGAACGGGGTAAGCTTGACCGTGGTCAACTCTAAGACGAATCAATTTAGCGTAGCCATAATTCCCTACACCTATGAACACACTAATTTCAATAGCTTTAAGATAGGTACAAAAATTAACCTGGAATTTGACGTAATAGGGAAGTATGTGTCTCGATTGTACAGCAAAGAATAAATAAACAGTAAAAACAA